>JAITHS010000311.1 GCA_031279875.1 Tannerella sp. | reverse complement strand
CGCTTTAATTAAAAATATTAGCAATATGGAAGAGCAGAAAAAGATTTCAAGCGCTTTAATATCAGTATATTACAAAGACGGTTTGGATGATATTTTGAAGAAATTACATGCCGAAGGTGCTAAGTTGATTTCAACCGGAGGCACGCAAAAGTTTATTGAATCGATAGGATTGCCCTGCGAAGCGGTCGAAACGCTGACGGGGTATCCGTCAATACTCGGCGGAAGAGTTAAGACGCTGCACCCCAAAGTGTTCGGCGGGATCCTTAAACGCCGTAACAATGCGGGCGACGCAGAACAAACCGCTCAATATCAGATACCTGATATCGACCTCGTGATTGTTGATCTCTACCCGTTTGAGGAGACGGTCGCCACCGAAGGCGCTACTGACGACGAAATAATCGAAAAGATCGACATCGGCGGCATCTCACTCATTCGCGCAGCCGCCAAAAATTACAACGACGTAGTGATTGTAGCCTCACAAAAGCAATACTCGCCGCTACTGAATATCTTGAATGAGAACGGAGCGAAGACAACACTTGCCGATCGCCGGTGGTTTGCCAAAGAAGCTTTTGCAGTGTCGTCAGGCTACGATTCGGCTATTTTTAACTATTTCGACGCCGACGACCAAACGGCTTTCCGTGCCGCCGCAGATACGGCTAACCGAATGCGCTATGGCGAAAACCCACATCAAAAAGGTGTGTTCTATGGCGACCTCGAAGCGCTTTTCGAAAAATTGCACGGTAAGGAGATTTCATACAACAACTTGCTCGACATTGATTCGGCTGTTACTCTGATAGAAGAGTTTGATGAACTGACTTTCGCTATCCTCAAACACAACAACGCCTGCGGAATAGCCTCACGCTCAACGGTTAAGGAAGCATGGACGGACGCTCTGGCGGGCGACCCCGTATCGGCTTTCGGCGGAGTGCTGATAACCAACGGTTTGATAGACAAAGACGCCGCCGAAGAAATCAACAAGATATTTTTCGAGATCATCATCGCACCCGACTACACAATGGAAGCGCTCGAAATACTGATGCAGAAAAAGAACCGCATCATTTTGCGACGCAAAGAAAGCAACACCGCCGTACAGCCGCGTCAGTTTCGCTCGCTACTTAACGGCGTCCTCGCGCAGGAACGCGACAGCAGCATCCAACAACCGGCTGACCTCGAAAGTATTACGAACAAAAAACCGACGGAAAACGAAATATCTGACTTGCTGTTTGCCAATAAGTTGGTGAAGCACAGCAAGTCGAACGCTATTACTTTGGTGAAAAACAAACAGTTATGCGCCAGCGGCGTAGGACAGACGTCGCGTGTGGACGCCCTGAAACATGCTATCGAGAAAGCGCACTCTTTTGGTTTCGACCTCAAAGGGGCGGTGATGGCTTCGGATGCTTTCTTCCCGTTCCCCGACTGCGTTCAAATAGCCGACAATGCAGGCATAACTGCTGTTATACAACCCGGCGGTTCGATAAAAGATAACGAATCAGTCGATTACTGCAACGCACACGGCCTGGCAATGGTCAAGACGGGAGTGAGACATTTTAAACATTGAGTTGAAGGGAACGAGGGAACGAGGGGACAAGGGGACGAGGGACAAACCCTTGCAGTGGTTTAAAAACCCTGCAAGTGGTTAGGGGTTAATTAAGAATTAAAAATTAAGAATTAAGAATTTATTTACATTATGTTTACATATGGCCTGCATATAGTTTGCATTATGTTTGCAAGGAGACGAGGAGACAAGGGGACAAGGAAACAAACAAAAAACAAACAACAAAACAACAATACATTTATGGGATTTTTTTCATTTACAAAAGACATCGCGATAGACCTTGGAACGGCAAACACGATTATCATTTGCGAAGACAAGATAATGGTTGACGAGCCGTCGGTAGTAGCGTTAGACAACAAGACCGACAAAGTAATAGCCGTCGGCAAAAAAGCACAACTGATGCACCAGCGCACCAATCCCGAAATACGGACTATCCGTCCGCTTGGTGACGGCGTGATAGCCGATTTCTATGCCGCCGAGCAGATGATTAAAGGTATGATTAAGATGCTTAACACCCGCAGAAGTTGGTTTCAACCACCGTTGCGCATAGTGATATGCGTACCGTCAGGCGCTACACAGGTAGAGCGTCGCGCCGTCAGAGATTCGTCCGAACGAGCCGGCGGCAAAGAAGTATATCTCATCGACGAACCTATGGCGGCGGCTGTCGGCATCGACCTCAAAGTAGAAGAACCGATAGGCAATATGATAGTTGACATCGGCGGCGGAACAACCGAAGTAGCCGTTATTTCGCTCGGCGGAATCGTTACCAAAACATCTATACGTACTGCCGGAGATGCCTTTACAGCCGACATAATGGAATACATGCGCCGTCAACACAGCCTCAAAGTAGGCGAAGTTACCGCCGAAGAAATCAAAATCAACGTCGGCTCGGTATTGACCAAACTCGACAATCCGCCCGACGATTACGACCTCGAAGGCGCTAACGTACTCACTTCCATGCCGATAAAAGTATCCGTATCGTATCAGGAGATAGCACATTGCCTCGACAAATCAATACAGAAAGTAGAAGGGGCAGTGATGAACACCCTCGAAAATACCCCGCCGGAGTTATATACCGACATCGTTAAGAACGGAATACACCTGACAGGCGGAGGAGCATTGATGCGCGGACTTGACAAGAGGCTTACAGAGAAAATAAATATCAAGTTTAAGGTCGCCGAAGACCCTCTGCGCGCAGTAGCACGCGGGACAGGTATTGCGTTAAAAAATCTTAACAGGTTCAACTTCTTGTATCGAACTTAAGTATGCAAAGACTGATAGAGTTCATAATCGAAAAAAGACACTGGATAGTTTTTATCCTGTGTGAAATCTTTTCGTTTACGCTTCTATATCACAACAACGTCTATCAGCACAGCATGATACTCACATCGGCAAACAACATTACCAGCAAGATTTCGGCAACGGCCCACTCCGTTTTCGCATATCTCGAACTTGCCGGCACTAACCGCGACCTTGTAGAACGCTATGGCGCCCTCGAATCGGAAGTTATTGATTTACGCCGACAAATAGCCGCTCTCAACACTAACAAGACCGACTTCAACGCCCTCATCCTCAACGACTCCGTACCTGTCGATAGCATTGTAAAAGCCGGAAAATCACACAAATACAACTATATCACAGCCGACGTCATCAACAACTCAACCTCCTATCTCAACAACTACATCACAATCAACAAAGGATCCAAAGACGGCATCAAACCCGATATGGGCGTCGTTTCCCCAAAAGGCGTTATCGGCATCGTAACAACAGTCAGCAACAACATGTCGGTAGTCATCTCGCTGTTAAGTTCCAAATTAAGAGTGAGTTGCAAAGTCAAAGACACACATTTTTTCGGCTCGTTAAAGTGGAAAAACAACGACGTTAAATACGCCTACCTCGAAGAACTGCCCTCACACGCAACATTTCAAGCAGGCGACACTGTCGTTACTACCGGCATGACGCCCGCTTTCCCGCCGTCCGTCATGGTAGGAACGGTAGAATCCTACGACCGCCAGAAAGACGACAACTTCTTTTCACTCAAAGTGCGGCTATCAACTGATTTTCAATCGCTTGGCTCGTTATGCGTCATCTCCAACACAATGGCCGACGAGCAGACGGCATTAGAACGGGAGGTTAGAAAAAATGATTAGAATAAGCCGTCGTACAGTCATCTATTTTATCATCTTTGTAGTGCTCCAAGTGCTGATAATGAACAACATACGCCTTTTCGGGTTCATTACCCCGTTCATTTATATCCATGTCATTATCAAAATGCCCCTCAACATCAACCGCATGTACTCAGTAATCATCGGCTTCCTGCTCGGCTTGACGGTTGACATTTTCTCAAACACCTTCGGGATGCACGCCGCAGCCGCAACATTTACCGGTTTTATGCGTCTGCCGTTGCTCAAAGCCATGTTTGACCTGCGCGAAATGCCCGAAGACAGTATCCCGTCATACAATCTGTTTGGCTTCACCAAATTTGCGCAATATGCGTTTTCACTCGCCGTCATACATATTGTAACTCTCTATTTAACAGAGGCTTTCACGCTTTTCGAGCCGCTTTACATGCTTGTCCGCATCAGCTCCGGCATTATCCTCACATGTTTGTTGATATTTATTATTGAAGCATTTAACACAGGAAAATCAAAAAGTGGATAATTTCGGACGATTTCAAATATACACTAACCGCAGGTTGATAATAGTCGGCATTGTTGTGATGCTGTTTTTGATTTTTGCCGTTCGCCTGTTTTATTTGCAAATAATGAGCGACAAATACCTTAAATGGGCAGAATCGAACGCCATTCAAAGCCGCACGCTCTATCCCTCACGCGGAGTGATTTATGACCGCAAAGGCAATCTGCTCGTTTACAATCGACCGTCCTACGACCTGATGGTCATAACCCATGACATCCAGCCATTCGACACGCTCGACTTTTGCCGCACGCTCGGCATCACCATCGACGACTACAAAAAACGGATCTCCGTAATCAAAGAAACAAAAGGCTACTCGCGCTATGTGCCGCAGGTTTTCACGACAAGCCAACTATCGTCAAACGATTACAGCGTATTGCAGGAAAAACTCTACAAATTCCCGGGTTTTTATATCCGCAACCGCACAACGCGTGAGTACGGATGCGTCAATGCGTCGAACATACTCGGCTATACCAATCAGGTCAGCCAGAAAGAAACCGAAGCCGACAATTATTACGTCCCTAACGATTTTATCGGCAAATCGGGGGTTGAACGCTCTTACGAAACCGCCTTGCGGGGAATCAAAGGCGTCGAAAAACTCTACCGAGATGCTCACGGACGCACCAAAGGCAAATATGCCGACGGCAAAGAAGACCGCGAACCCGTTTCCGGCAAAAATATCACCCTCTCTATCGACATCGGCTTGCAGGCGCTCGGCGAAAAACTGCTCTCCAACAAACCCGGCTCTATCGTGATGATTGAACCTTCTACGGGCGAAGTTTTGTGCCTCGTTACCTCACCCTCGTTTGACCCCAGTCTGCTTAACGGCAAAAATCTCGGTGCCAACCATGCCGTCCTCGAACGCAACCCGCAACGCCCCCTTTTCGACCGCTCCATCAAAGGTTATTACCCTCCCGGCTCTACTTTCAAACCCTCGCAGGGGCTGATATTCTTGCAGGAAGGCATCATAGACCGCAACAAAGTCTATTCCTGCGCCGTCGGATACCCCTATCTCGGCGGTCATCCCGCATGTCACGTTCACGGCTCACCGCTGTCAATCATCCCCGCATTATCTACCTCCTGTAACGCTTTCTTTTGCTGGGGATTACATGAAATGCTCGACTACCGGTCGCGCTATCAATCACCACAAGAAGGGCTTACAAAATGGAAAAACTACATGGTAGCGCAGGGCTACGGCTATCCGCTCGGCATTGACTTGCCGGGAGAAGGACGCGGCTTTATCCCAAACAGCGGATATTACGACAAAGTGTATAAAGGACGCTGGAATTCAAGCGCTATCGTAGCCATTTCAATAGGTCAAAACGAAATCACAGCAACGCCGCTGCAAATATGCAACCTCGCCGCAACAATCGCAAACAGAGGCTATTACATTACGCCGCACATAGTTCACGAAATTCAGGATACACCGTTAGACCCGCAATATACGACTAAAAAACCGACCGGTATTGACAAAGATTACTATTCCATAATAGTTGAGGGTATGCGGGCGGCGGTTCAGTACGGTACTTGTCGCGCAATGTCGATGTATGGTATTGAAGTTTGCGGTAAAACCGGCACGGCACAAAATCCGCATGGACGCGACCACTCGGCATGTATGGCTTTTGCGCCGATGAACAATCCGAAAGTAGCCATTGCCGTCTATGTCGAAAACGGCGGCTTCGGAGCGCAGGTAGCAGTTCCGATAGCCAAACTGATGCTCGAAAAATATTTCTACGGAAATGTATTGCCGGGTTCCAAAAATCTCGAAATATTAATGCAAAATTGGAGTACGGCGGCTAATTCGCCATATTACATCAAGAAAAAGGAGGACACGAGCGATGATACGACAACAGACTAAAATAGACCGAGTTACCGTCATATTATACATCGTCCTGCTTGCGATAGGAGTTATAAGTATCTGCGGCGCATGTTTCAACTTCGACAATCCGGTTCTCTTTGCCGAAAAAACACGTCCTATGATGCAACTCATCTGGATAGGTTTGTCGGCAGTACTCATCTTTCTGATAATGATGCTCGACAAACATTTTTTTGAGACATTTTCTTATATCTTATATGGCTTCATGGTTGTTTTACTGTTGATTACGATATTCGTTGCGCCCGACATCAAAGGCTCGCATTCGTGGCTCGTTATTACCGATTCAATCAGGATACAGCCGGCCGAGTTTGCCAAGTTTGCTACCGCTCTCGCTCTGGCAAAATATATCGACAATAACGAACTTAATACACTAAAATTCAAGCATTTACTTTCTGCCGTAGCGATTATCTTTGCCCCCATACTGCTTATAGTACTGCAAAGCGAAACAGGCTCGGCTATCGTCTTTCTGGCACTTTTTCTGGCTCTCTATCGCGAAGGCATGTCGGGCTATTTTCTCTTCGCAAGTGTCTGTATAGCAACGTTTTTTGTCATTATTCTGAAATTCGATACTATGATTTGGACTTATACTCCGCAAGGCGAATTTATAGTTCACTGCATCATAATCGTAATCCTTCTCTTAATACTTCAATTTGTGTTTGGCGAACGTGCTTTGGCGAAACATTTCTTGTATGCCGTAATTATCTCTGCAACAGCGTCTTACATCACATCGTTTTTCTATTTATTTGATTTTACGTGGGTTACGATAGGGCTGATAATATATTTTGCTATTGTGCTGATAATCTATTCTATACGTCGTTTGTTAGGTCGGTTTATTGTTACGGGGCTATTTGCGCTCGTGGCGATGGGGTTCGTCTATACTGTTGATTATGTGTTTGATGAAGTGATCGGACAGCATCAGCAAACGCGCATTAAGGTGGTTCTCGGCATGGAAGACGATCCC
>JAITHS010000239.1 GCA_031279875.1 Tannerella sp. | reverse complement strand
CGGTGAACGCCGTCGAAACAGAACCCATCGTATTGGACGCGTATCCTTTCGAGCAGTTCTTTTGGAGAAATTTGAAATTTGTCGGCTGTGGCTGCGATATGTTCGGGAAAATAACGTTCGATTTCCGCTTCCGTCATTCCGCACATCTCGCCGTATTTTTTATTCATCGAAATGTCCTTGATATTATTAAGTGTAGAAAATACACCAAATTTTGCAAACTTTGCAATGCCGGTAAGAAATACAAAGCGGATATATTGGTCGTTTGCTTTAATGCGAGAATAAAAATTCCGCAGTATTTTACGGATCTCTTCCGCCATTTGATGGTCGGTGTAGAAATCGGTGTAAGGCTTGTCGTACTCATCAATGAGGATTACAACTTTGCCGTCTTGTTTATGAAGTTTATAAATCAGTTTGTCGAAGATGTCGCCGCTCGACATTTTTCCTGCAATATCAATATCGTGTTTTTCCGCCTGCGACAAAATCAGGTTTATAATCGAATCTTTAACGCCTTGTAATCCTTCGTTGGTCGTTATTCTGCTCATATCCAGTCGTATAACCGGTGAATGACGATAGTCCGAACGGTTCATAAATTCTTCGGCAAAAAGTCCTTTGAACAGTTCTTTTTTGCCTGAGAACAAGGCGTCGAACGTCGATACCGTCAGCGATTTACCGAAACGGCGCGGGCGGGCGTAGAAATAAAATTTGCCTGTGTCGATCATATTAACCAAATACTGAGTTTTATCGACATAAAGATAATTTTCTTCGCGTATTTCGTCGAAGGTCTGTATGCCTATCGGCAGTTTTCTCGGTTTCGTTTCCATTTGCTTAAAAATTTTTTTCTTAACACCCGCAAATGTACGAATTTTTTTTGAATTTTTTGTTGTTCGGACGAGGCTGTCTCAAAACTTCCTATCGTTTCAGGAACGGGTCGCCTTGCTGCCTGCGGCTGACAACCCAGCGAAAAGCATTGACAAACAGCAACTTTTGCGTAGCGTCAGTAAACTCGTCGTCGCCATGACCCATATTGAGGTATAACATGCGGTATTTGCGGTTTGTCCACACAACCGGAAAGTCGCCGTATGAGATAACATCCTTAATACCAATAGGATAGTTGTCGCGCGAGAGGGTCAGCAAAACTTCCACATCACGATTGTCGCGCGGGCTGGGCTTCCACATATACCACTCGCTTTCGGGGGCGATAAAAGATGACGGAAGATTTTGAGTTACAGGATGTTGCGGGTTGTCTATTTCAAGTTTGGCAGGTTGAGGCGGCCAGTTGTTGCAGTAGAACACTCCGCCGCCGAGAAAGTCCACAAACCATTGCCATTTGGTGTTACGGTCGTTGTAGGCCGCAGCATGGAAGCCGAGCCATCCCCCGCCTTCGCGCATATAGCGCTCAAAATCAGCACGTTGCTGTTCGCCGTGAGGAGCGTCGTTAAGCATTATTACAACGTCGTATTCTTTCATTTTATCATAAGGATAATCAGTCAGATTGGTCGTTATATCAAGTTCAAAGCCTTTGCCGTAATTGAGTTTGCGGAAAAAACCGACGGCTTGGCGGGCAAACGTAACATGCGCTTCTTCGACATGCTCGCTGTAATAAATCAGCGCCTTAAAACGCGGTTTGGATGCGTAATTTCCTGCATAAGAGGTCTTTACATCGTCGGCCGTCTGCAACGCCCAGCGGATTGCATTTTCAAACATCGTCGTAAAATCCTTTACATCAAACAGTTTGCCGCTGTGTCCGAACAGAAAATACACATTACGAGCAAGTTTCGACGGATTAGTCCACACAACCGGATGGTCGCCCATGCGTATATTTGAAGAGGGACGGTAACTGTTTTCGTCAACATTGGCAAGCACTTTGACGTTAGGACGCGGGTTGCGGTCGAAAGTGTACCACTCGTCTTGCGGCAAGACAAAACTGCTGCTAACTCCCTGCATAACAGGATGTTGCGCCTGCTCTACATGCACCGTACCGTCAACCGGCGACGCTATGTAGTTTTTAAATCTGATGCCACCCATGAAATCCGAAAACCAGTGCCACATCGGGTAACCGTCGAACTCGCCCAGCAGAGTGGCATGATGGAAACCAATCCAGCCGCCTTTGCCTTCGTCGATGTAGCTTTGAAATGCCTTTTCCGCCTCCTTTGACCATGTATAGGGAGGATAGTCGAGTTGGATAATTAGATGATAATCAGAAAGATACTTAGCAGAAATCTGTTTTGCGCTGTTGATTTCGGTGATAGAGAGGTTGATCTCTTTTGCCTTGATATTCAGCCATTTGATTGCCGCATCGGTAAAACTGCCGTGCTGCCCGCCGCGCTCTGTCAGTACCAGAACTTTGTATTCGTTATTGCCATGCACTTCGGATAACGATACGACCGCTAAAAGCGTAATAATAAGAAGTTTATATTTCATGAGTCAAAAATTTTTTTTGCAAAAATAAGAAAAAATTCACGAAATCCGAAAAAAAACATTAATTTTGCAGTCCGTTACAGAGTTGTTTTGGCCCCGTAGCTTAGTGAATAGAGCGTCAGATTCCGGTTCTGAAGGTCGTGCGTTTGAATCGCACCGGGGTCACTTTTGTAACAGCCAATTTTTACGTTCCGGCTCCGGATAGTGTTCTATGGCATAGCGGAGGGCGGTTCGTGGCAGTTGTGTGGCGTAGCAGGTAAGAAATGACGTCAGGGTTTCGCGGCTACGTTTGCCGATTTCGCGTAGCATCCAGCCGATGGCTTTGTGGATCAGGTCGTGTGGATGGTTAATGAGTTTTAACGCTATCTTTTGAGTGTCGTCATAATCGTCGTGTCGGATGAAAGTCATGGTTGAGATGATTGCTATGCGTTGCTCCCAGAGGTTTTTGCTGTCGGCAAGAGTGTACAGGATGTTGCGGTCTTTTTTCAGCAGATAATCGCCGACAATAATGGGGCATGAAAGGTCAACCAAGTCCCAGTTGTTGATGTGTTGAGTGTTTTTGAGATAGAAGTCGAACAGTTTTGTCCGTTCTTCTTCCGACGCTTTTTTGTGTTTAAGCGTCATTATGACCAGGGCGCAGAGACGCACCTCGTGGTAGGGATTGTTCAGCAATGGCTGTAATTCGTCTAATGAACTGTTAATGTGCGCTTTGGCTATGCTTCTGCTTAATGGCACGGTAACGCCCAAAAAGAGGTCTCCCTCGCCGTATTGTCCTTTTCCGGTCTTGAAAAAACGCATCAGATGAGCAGCTTTTTCCGGCGTTCCGGCAGATTGGAGTTTGGAAATTATTGTGGTTGAATGATTCATTGTATTTTATCCTAAAACTTTACTTACTGCTCTGTCATGTTCAAAAAAACCTATCACATTGTTGCTGACGGCTTTTGCCATCGCTATACGCGAGTATGTTGTCTGGGTGCCGATATGCGGCGTCAGAACTACGTTGTCCATTGTCAAAAGTTCGGGCGAGGGGTGGTCTCCAAACTCAAACACATCCAATCCTGCGCCGTGTATCTTGCCTTGCAGTAAGGCGGTTATAAGCGCTTTTTCGTCAACGAGAGCTCCCCTCGCCGTGTTGATAAGAATAGCGGCAGGCTTCATCATATTTAACTCTTCGGCGCCGATAATATGGTGAGTTTCAGAAGTATAAGGCGCATTGAGAGATACGAAATCGGATTGTTGCAGCAGTTCTTCTTTTGTAACAAAAACGGCTCCGCAGCGGGTTTCTTCGTTGAGGTCGAGGCGGCGACGGTTGTGATACAAAACATCCATTCCGCAGGCTCGCGCACGACGACAGAGCGCTTTGCCGATACGTCCCATTCCGATGATACCGAGCGTCATGCCGGTAACAGGCATTCCGAGATTTTCGAGTACTCCGACGCGCATCTCGCTACCCAAAGCACGCAGTTTGCGGTCGCATTCCGATACGCGACGCGCTGTGTCGAGCATAAGAGCCAGAGCCAGATTTGCCGTCGGATCGGTAGTCGGTTCCGGCGTGTTGGCTACCGTAATGCCCTTATAAACAGCATATTCCACATCTATGTTGTTATATCCCACAGCATAGTTGGCTATTATTTGCAATTGCTTTCCCTTGTCGATAAGTGCCTTATTAACAGGAAAATCAAACATCGAACAGAGCGCATCATAACTGTCAATCATCGCCGTTACTTCCTCGTAAGTAAAATCGGCGCTTGACGGCGGAAAAGTAACGTCATAGAGACGTTCCAACTCCTCAAATCCCTCACGAAACATGTTGTAAGTTACCAGAATATGTTTCTTCATTTCTTGAAATTTTAATTCTTAAAGGCGACAAAAGTAACACAAATTATTGAAAAAAACAAATTTTGGTTTTTCCAAAAAGTATTCATATATTTGCAGCGTTTTTCAGATTCCAATACGTTGCTCCGCAATGGGAGTGACGAAGCTTTGCTTTAACAACAAAGATAATTTATGTCTATTTATCGGCACTCATTGATTGCTGATTTACAATTAATTATAGGGCGGTCGCCGCTCGTTTACAACATCACATGACGAACAACACCGCGAACGCTCTTTTGGCTCTCGGTGCGTCGCCTGTTATGGCGCATGCTTCGGAGGAGCGTGTGCGATGCAATCAAATTACGTTTTTCTCTTTGTGCTGCCCTGCTTCAAATTTGTGATTTTTCAGTTCAAAAACCAAAATATAAGAAAATTTTATTCGCGAATTGAACCGTACCATTCTTGCAGGAGACTATTACAAAGTAAGCAACGATGGCAGTTACCGTTATAAAATTCATACGGGAGTTTACAAAACGCGCCCAAATTCTGTTATCACACCCACAGGCGAAATGTTTGATTATGCCTCGCCCGAAGAAACACCCTCACTTATGGGCGATTTAATAAAATGGTACAATGCCGAAGAACAAAGAATGTTT
>JAITHS010000068.1 GCA_031279875.1 Tannerella sp. | reverse complement strand
TTCCGAATCACTTCAATCACCTTATCAACTCCAAGTGTCGAAGAATTTAAGCACAGGTCATAACTTGCGGCGGCGCCCCAAATTTTGCCGGTATAGTAGTTGTAGTAGGCGGAGCGGCGGTTGTCGGCGTTATCCATGAGTGTGCGGAGGCGGTCGGCGGTACAGTTCATATACGAGCGGAGGCGGGTGATGCGGTCGTCTTCGGATGCGGTTATGAAAACGCTCATGACGTCGTTGCGGTCACGCAGGATGTAGTCGGCACAGCGTCCTATGAAAATGCACGAGCCTTTGTTGGCTAAACGGCGTATTACGTCGCTCTGCAATTTGAAAAGCATCTCGTTCGACAGCCCGCCGGAAGAACCTGCGTGTCCGTCGCCAAAAAGCGGGAAACGTATCCCTAATATACTGCCTGACAGTCGTTTGCGTTCTCGCTCGTCAGCCTGTTCAAACAGTTCGGCTTTGAAGCCGCTTTCTTTTGCTGCGATGGCGATAATCTCCTTGTCGTAGCAGTCAAAACCGAGTTCGGAAGCAAGTTTATGACCAATCTCACCTCCGCCGCTGCCTAATTGTCTGCCGATAGTAATAATCATGTTTTTTCTGATTTGAATTTTCGTAATTGTGTGATAATCATAATAGTAGAAACAAAACACGCCGCAAGGTCGGAGATCGGCATACTGTACCATACTCCATCTGCTTCAAAATAAGCAGGAAGGATTAACAGGCACGGTATCAGCACAATAACCTGACGGATAAGAGACAAGAAGATAGCCTTTCCCGCCATACCGATACTCTGAAAAAAGTTGGCGATAACTATTTGCGCCCCTATCAGCGGAAAGATACTGAAAGAGACACGTAATCCATAGACAGAGAGGCGAATAAGTTCTTCATCGGAAGTAAAAGCACGCGCCACAAGTTCGGGCATGAACTCGCCGATAAGAAACGCAATAGTCGAGATGACGGTCGCAATAATGATTGTCAGCCGTAGCACCTCCTGCAAGCGCGGGAAGAGCCGCGCCCCGTAGTTGTAGCCCGCGATGGGTTGCATGCCTTGATTTAGTCCCATGATGATGAAAACGAACATCATCGCCAAGCGGTTCATAATACCGTAAGCGCCGATAGCGAGGTCTCCGCCGTAACGCTTTAAACCGTTGTTAATCAGGATAACAATGGCGCACGATGCGACGTTCATCAGGAAAGGCGACAGTCCGATTGAAAGGATGTCGCGAATGATGCGGCTTTTGAGCCGGAAAGCGTCGCGATGAAAATGTATCATTTCATTCTTGTTGCGTAGCATGTTGACTTGCCAGATGAGCGACACGATTTGTGCCAGAACAGTCGCAATCGCCGCTCCCTGTATCCCCATGTCGAGGCCAAAGATAAATATCGGGTCAAGTATGGTGTTAAGAACTACTGTGTTGATAGTCAGCATCATAGCCTTACGCGGATGTCCTGCCGAGCGCAAAACGGCGTTCAGTCCGAAATATGTGTGCGTTACGATATTTCCAAGCAGTATAATCACCATATAATCACGGGCAAAGCCGATTGTTTGTTCGCTTGCGCCGAAAAAATACAGAACAGGGTCGAGGAAAACAAGTGATACAACGGTAAAGACTGTCCCGATGGAAGCGTTGAGTATCAACACATTACCTAACACTCGCTGCGCAGTTTTATAATCTTTTTGTCCCAAACGGACGGAAATCAGCGTACTTGCGCCCACGCCCACAATTGAGCCGAAAGCGGCGGCGATGTTCATAAACGGAAACGTAATGGCGAAGCCTGTAATAGCCATCGCCCCTACGCCATGTCCGATGAAAATGCTGTCAACCATATTATAGAGCGACGCCGCTACCATTCCCACAATAGCGGGCAAAGCGTACTGTATCAGCAACTTACCGACACGTTCGGAGCCGAGTTCTACGGGTATGCTTTGTTGAACATCGTGGGTCATTTCATTGCATCAAGTTGCTTCTGCGCGGCGTCTTTGTATGCTTTATCGCTGTCGGTAGCGTTTTTAACAGCCATCTCGTAGTATTTGCGGGCGTTTGCCTTGTCTTTTTTCAAGCCGTAGATGTAGCCGATTTTATACTGCAAACGGGCGTTTGACGGTTCTATGTCTTTGGCTTTCTGCAGGTTCTCAATGGCTTTGTCGTACTGCTTTTTGTCGAGATGCACGGAAGCGATGTTGTTGAGGGCGCTGATGTTTTTAGGAAACGTTTTAAGCATGACGTCGGAGATGCGTAAAATGTTCTTATACAGCGAAGTATCTTTTTCCGTAGCGGCAAAAAGCGTTTGCTGCGCCTCATTGACGGCGCCGTCGATAACTACGTCAACGTCGGAAATCAACGCAAATCCGCCTTCTTTCCAGTCATTGTTGATAGTTTTGGAGTATTCTATCATTTTCACAACTTCGTTAGTGAACGGAGTGTATTCTTCTAACTGACCTAACATGCTGATTTTCGCGTATCGCATGTCAAATCGTGTCGGAAAACGGTCGATACCTTCCGAAATAAATTCTAATGCTTTCTTGGCGTATTGACGGTCAAACTTAGTGGAGTCTTTCTCCAAACTCTTGACAGTAAAGAAGTTGAAGTAAGCAACATAGAGTTCAGGGTTGGATGAATCGTTTAAATCCCATTCCTGAAGAGCCTTTTCGGCTTTGGCCATGTCGCCGGCTTGAAAGGGTACGACAAATTTTTCAAAATACGATTGCGCTACCATATTCGATTGGCATAATATGCTGATAATCAGCAATACAAAAATTCTTTTCATACTTTTATTCGGTTGTTTCATATCGCAAAGGTACGTATTTAAATTAAGAATTAAAAATTAAGAATTAAAAATTAAGGGGACAAGGAGGAGTTGAGAGTTGAGAGTTGAGAGTTGAGAGTTAACGAATGCCCTGTACGTCATGGCTTCGGGCTATCGCACTATCAATGACATACAGGGCATTCGTCATTGCGAGGAACGAAGCAATCCAGCGTGCATTTTCTCTGGATTGCTTCGTTCCTCGCAATGACGTGGTGCCTGTTCTCTGGATTGCTTCGTACCTCGCAATGACGTGGTACCGTCATCCCTGTTGTTTGGTGCTACCATTCCCGCCAAATGCCGTCGACGGTAACATAAGCAGTGCCGCCGAAATGCTCGGCATCTCGCGATACACTCTATATCGTAAAATAAATAATCAGACGGATTTATGAAAATAGGGTTGTCTTTGAGAATTTTTTTCGTTATTACAACTGCCATTTTGACAGGTTTTTTATTCTCACGCGGATGGTTGACTATAAGCGCCGTATTGTTTATCATACTTATTTTCGGAGTAAACAACCTGTTTAAATATCAGTTCAGGACGGAAATGGAACGGACGGTTGAGATTTTCAACCGAAACAGGAAAGAACGCGAGACCGAACGGCTGTTTTATGAGATGCTTCTCAACCGCATCGACTTTTGTATTTTGGTGATTAACAGG
>JAITHS010000009.1 GCA_031279875.1 Tannerella sp. | reverse complement strand
TTCCGAATGCTTCCGACGAGTTTATACACGAAAGCCGTATGCGGGAAAACCGCACGTACGGTTTGACGAGGGGGTGGGGAAGACTGAGTTATCAGTCTTCCCGCTCTACTCTACTTCCTCGCAATGACGTGGTACCGTCATACCCTTTCGTTTGGTGGTATCATTCCTACCTCGCAATGATGAATGGGTTACAATATTTCACAAATTGTGCCGTTACTAAATATTATGCAACGTCTTTATGTATTACTCGGTGCTACCGGAGTCGGAAAAACAGCGTTAAGCATCAAATTCGCCGAACATTTCGGATCTCCCATCATATCAGCCGATTCGCGACAGATATACCGAGAGATGAGCATCGGTACGGCCGTCCCGTCAAACGAAGAACTCGCAGCAGTAAAGCATTATTTTATCCAAACACGCTCAATAACGGAATATTACAGCGCGAGCGCCTACGAAGATGAAGCTATTTCGCTGATTAGCAATCTCCACAAAACCAACGAAAACCTCATCCTCTGCGGCGGTTCGATGCTCTATATTGATGCCGTATGCAACGGAATTGACGAGATGCCGACGGTAATGCCGGAAATTCGTCAAGCGCTATGGCAACAGTTTGAAATAGAGGGACTTATGCCGCTGCTCGAAGAACTCCGACAACGCGATCCGCACCACTACGAAGCCGTTGACCGACAAAACCATCGCCGCGTAATCCATGCTCTTGAAATATGCCGCATGACCGGTAAACCTTACTCCTCATTTCGCACCCAAACTCGCAAGTCCCGCCCTTTTGAAATCATTAAAATCGGCCTAACCCGCGAGCGCGCCGACCTCTATGCCCGTATCGATGCCCGCGTTGACCGAATGATACGCGACGGCTTGGTTGAAGAAGCCCGATGCCTCTATCCTATGCGCCACCTGAACGCCCTTAATACCGTAGGTTACAAGGAGTTATTTGCATACTTCGACGGAATAACCACGAAAGAAGAAGCTATAGCCAAAATCAAGTTCAACACCCACCTCTATGCCCGCAAACAAACAACATGGTTTCGCCGCGACAAGTCGATACAATGGTTTCATCCCGATAATACAAATATTTTTTGTTGACATTTACGAATATTCAAAAAAATGTGCTAACTTTGCGGCAAATTTTCATTAAAAGAGATGGACAAAACTGTAACCGGACATATTTCACAGATTATCGGACCTGTAATTGACATTAGTTTCGATACTGATTATGAGGACAATAGCAAGTTGACGCTACCCTCGATACATGACGCAGTCAAAATTAACAGACCCGACGGACGGGTGTTAGTGGCTGAAATTCAGCAACATATAGGAGAAAACTGCGTGCGTGCCGTTGCGATGGATTCAACCGACGGACTGCGACGTGGAATGGAGGCAATATCTGATTATCAGCCTATTTCGATGCCTGTCGGCGAACAAACCAAAGGCAGGCTACTCAACGTTATCGGTGATACGATTGACGGCATGAGACCGCTCAATAAAGGGCAAACGGTACCTATACACCGCGAAGCGCCAAGGTTTGAAGACCTTGCAACAAAACAGGAAATACTCTACACCGGCATCAAAGTTATAGACCTTTTAGAGCCGTATCTCAAAGGCGGTAAGATAGGTTTGTTTGGCGGCGCTGGCGTAGGCAAAACGGTATTAATCAAGGAGTTAATCAACAATATTGCAAAAAAGCATAACGGTTTTTCCGTTTTTGCAGGCGTCGGCGAGCGTACCCGCGAAGGTAATGACCTGTTGCGCGAGATGCTCGAATCGGGCGTCATACGCTACGGTAAAGAGTTTGAAGAATCGATGGCAAAAGGACATTGGGATTTATCAAAGATTGATTATGAGGAAGTTAAGAAGTCGCAGGCAACGCTTGTGTTCGGTCAGATGAACGAGCCTCCGGGCGCTCGTGCGTCGGTAGCGCTGTCGGGGCTTACTATGGCGGAATCGTTTCGCGACAGCGCCGACGGTTCGCGCGACATACTATTTTTTATTGATAACATATTCCGTTTCACGCAGGCGGGAAGCGAAGTCTCGGCATTGCTCGGCAGGATGCCGTCGGCCGTCGGATACCAGCCTACACTTGCTACCGAAATGGGCAATCTGCAAGAACGTATCACATCTACCCGCAACGGCTCAATAACCTCTGTACAAGCCGTTTATGTGCCTGCCGACGACCTTACCGACCCCGCTCCGGCAACGACTTTCTCCTACCTTGACGCTACAACAGTTCTGAGCCGCAAGATAACCGAACTCGGCATCTATCCCGCCGTTGACCCGTTAGAATCAACCTCGCGCATACTCGACCCCAACATCGTCGGCGCAGACCATTACGATACCGCTCAACGTATCAAACAAATACTGCAACGTAACAAAGAATTGCAGGATATAATCTCCATTCTGGGCATGGAAGAATTGTCCGACGAAGACCGGTTGACGGTTAACCGCGCCCGCCGAGTGCAACGCTTCCTGTCGCAGCCTTTCTTCGTTGCCGAGCAGTTTACGGGCGTACCCGGCGTCATGGTGCCGATAGAAGACACTATCAAAGGTTTCCGCATGATACTCGACGGCGAAGTTGACGAATTGCCCGAACAGGCGTTTCTCAATGTCGGCACAATCGAAGACGCTATCGAGAAATCCGAAATGATTAAAAACCGGATGAAAATCTGAACGCTATGAATATCAGGATATTGTCTCCGACAGGTGTTGTTTTTGAAGGCGAAATTTCTCATGCGACGTTCCCAGGTGAACTCGGCTCATTTAACGTTTATCCGCGCCATGCACCGATGATTTCGGCGCTGAAAAACGGCGTTATAACTTTCTGGCAAAATAATACTCCCGAAGACCAACCCAACACTGTCCCGATAGAAAGCGGTTTTGTGGAAATAAACAGCGACAACCTGACGGTTTGTATCGAAAAAATCTAACAATTCAAAAATATGTTATAAAACTATGTTATATAACATATAAACAAAAGATAAATATGTCAAAAAGAATGTGTAATTTCGCTGCTTTATAAACTGCATTTATTAACTTGAAAACAATATAATTTATTAATAATTAAAACATTACTAACATGAAAGTTTATCAGACAAACGAAATTAAGAACATCTCTATTTTGGGAAATTCTGGCAGTGGGAAAACCACCCTTGCAGAGGCTATGCTCTATGAGGGTGGGATTATAAAACGTCGCGGTTCGGTCAAAGCCGGCTCTTCCGTATGCGACTATTTTCCGGTTGAAAAAGAGTACGGCTACTCGGTTTTCTCGACCGTATTCAGCGTCGAGTGGAACAACTTCAAACTCAACTTCATAGATTGCCCCGGTTCGGACGATTTTATCGGAGGGGCGGTCTCGGCGCTCAACGTTACCGATACTGCGCTTATGGTGATAAATGCGCAATACGGCGTTGAAGTAGGCACTATCAATCAGTTCCGTTACACCGAGCAGTTTAATAAACCGGTGATTTTCATAGTAAATCAATTAGACACCGACAAGGCCGACTTTGATTCCGTCCTCATGCAGTTGAAAGAAAATTACGGCAACAAAGTCGTTCAAATTCAGTATCCCGTAACATGCGGGTCAAGTTTCAACGCCGTTATTGACGTGTTGAAGATGAAGATGTTTCAGTGGAAACCCGAAGGCGGCAAACCCGACATCCTTGATATCCCTGCTAATGAGATAGATAAGGCGACCGAACTGCAACAGGCTCTCATCGAAGCCGCCGCAGAACACGATGAATCGCTGATGGAAAAATTCTTCGACCAAGGAACATTAAGCGAAGACGAAATGCGTATGGGCATTCGTGCAGGGCTGATTACGCGCGGCATGTTCCCAGTTTTCTGCGTTTGCGCCGAGCGCGACATGTGCGTCCGACGCACGATGGAATTTCTTGGCAACGTAGTACCCGGAACCGACAAAATGACGCCGCCCGTAACAACCGAAGGCGTAACGGTGAAACCCGACGTAAACGGCCCTACAAGCCTCTTCTTCTTCAAATCAACAATTGAGCCGCATATCGGGCAAGTGTCTTATTTTAAGGTGCTTTCCGGTAAAGTAAAAGCAGGCGACGATTTTCAAAACGCCGACAGAGGCTCGAAAGAACGCATCGCACAACTATTTGTTGTTGACGGCCAAACCCGCACCGAAGTAACCGAAATGGTAGCAGGCGACATCGGCGCTACCGTCAAACTCAAAGACGTGCGTCTTGGTAATACGCTCAACAGCAAGGGATTAGACCATAAATTTAACTTTATAAAATATCCCGACCCGAAATATCGCAGAGCAATCAAAGCCGTTAACGAATCGGAATCCGAAAAATTGAGCGAAATCCTGACCCGTATGCACGAAGAAGACCCGACATGGCTTATCGAACAGTCAAAAGAACTGAAACAAACCATTGTATCGGGTCAGGGCGAATTTCATCTTCGTACCCTCAAATGGCGTATCGAAAACAACGACAAACTGCAAATTGAATATCTTGAACCTAAAATACCTTACCGTGAGACGATTACGCGCCTTGCACGTGCCGATTACCGCCACAAGAAACAGTCCGGCGGTGCAGGTCAGTTCGGCGAAGTACACCTCTTTATCGAACCTTGGGAAGAAGGCATGGCACCCCCGACAACCTATAAGTATAAAGGTCAAGAGTTTAAGATTTCAGTCCGTGATACACAGGAAATTGACCTCGATTGGGGCGGTAAATTAGTCTATATCAACAGTATAGTAGGCGGCTCAATTGACGCTCGCTTTATGCCCGCAATCCTCAAAGGTCTAATGCAAAGGATGGAACAGGGACCTCTTACCGGCTCGTATGCCCGCGACGTGCGCGTAGTTGTTTATGACGGCAAAATGCACCCGGTTGACAGCAACGAAATATCGTTCCAACTTGCCGGACGCAACGCTTTCAGTACCGCTTTCAAAGAAGCCGGCCCGAAAATCCTCGAACCTATTTATGACGTCGAAGTACTTGTTCCGGGCGACTTCATGGGCGACGTAATGAGCGACCTGCAAGGACGCCGCGCCGTTATCATGGGTATGAGCAGCGAAAAAGGCTACGAGAAACTGATGGTGAAAGTGCCGCTTAAAGAGATGTCGAGCTACTCCACGTCTTTGAGTTCTATTTCGGGCGGACGCGCTTCATTCACAATGCGTTTCGCATCCTACGAACTCGTTCCGACCGACGTTCAAGACAAACTTCTCAAAGAATACGCCGAAACACAGCAGGAAGACTGAAAAAAAATCTCCACAGAAGACACGGAAGTACACGGAGAAAAAAATCTGTGTGCTTTCGTGTAATCATTGGACAAAAAAAGTGCAACGTAGCATAAACTCCGTATATTGATACTCAAAACTATACGGTTATTTTGAAGAATTATTTGCGGATTTGAGATAATCGTCACTGATTCCCTCCGGTTATACATTTGAAGCTTTCAATCCTTTGATGACGGCATTCGTAAAGCCGTTTTCTTCCATTGCGTTCAAGCCTTTGATTGTAATGCCGCCGGGAGTTGTTACGCAGTCGATTTCGCTT
>JAITHS010000393.1 GCA_031279875.1 Tannerella sp. | reverse complement strand
CCAAGCGCAAGGGCAAGAACCTGATCCTCGAAGCCGGTTCCGGCACAACAAGATATACGGTGGAGGGAATGAGGAGGGATTAAAAATTAAGAATTAAAAATTAAGAATTAAGAATTAAGAATTATGTGCCGCTGCAAGGGTTTGAAGGCAAGTGAAATTTCCGTCTATACGGAATCAAACGATAGGGATGACGGTACCACGCAGTCCCGCAGGGACGATACTTTATTAACCGGTGACTTTAGTCTCCGGAGAGAGTAGTCATCATATCAACAATAGTCCCGCATGGGACGACACTTGGTTGTGCCGCATACAAGGGTTAAGAACGTAGGCGCGGAAAAATTATATCTCCGCGCCTACGTAATTCTTAATTCTTAATCACCTTCTTCCTCCACCCGCTTTCGCCCGTAACGATATACACGCCGTCGGGAAGTCTGCTCAGATCAAACGTCGTTGTGCCGGTATTTTTCCGTGCGCCGTAAACCCACACTCCACTCATGGCATAAACGTTGACCTGCTCGGTTTGCGGGGTGTTGACCGTCAGCACATTGTTGGCATACGTTACCGACGCCGCATCGACGATGGCATTAGCAGTAGGCGTGGCTGCTTGTGTTACGATAATCATACATGTAATACCGTTTCCGCTTATCATTACAAAAGCCGTGCGAGCACTGTTTGTTGTATTTACTGCGGTGGTTATTTTCAGTGTGCCGTTGTTGGTTCCCGTAGCAGGAGAGATGGTCAGCCAACAGGCGTCGCAACTTGCTGTCCAGCCGATATTTGACGTTACCGTAACGTTTTTTGAGATGCTTGATGCCGCTACATTCAGCGTGTATGAGGAGAGCATCAGTTCGGGTTCTATTCCCTGTGTTACTGTAATCGTTCGCATGATATTGTCTCCGTTTACCATTATGAATGCTGTACGAGAGCGATTTCCCGTGTTCGCTGATACAGATATTCTCAAAGTGTCATTATTAACGCCCGACGCAGGTGAGACCGTCAGCCACGTAGCGTCGCAGCTTGCCGTCCAGTCGATATTTGACGTTACCGTAATATTGTTTGAACCGCCCGTTGCCGCTACATTCAGCGTGTATGCGGAGAGCGTCAGCGAGGGTGGAAATATGGGTGCAGGCGACTGTGTAACAAGTATTTTAGACGTGATACCGCTTCCGTGTACAGATATGATCGCTGAGCGAGCGATGTGTTCCGTGTTTGCTTCGGTAGATATATTCAGAGTGCCGTTGTTTTCGCCCGACGATGGCGAGACTGTTATCCACTTTACGCTGCTGCTTGCCGTCCAGCTGATATTTGACGTTACTGTAATGCTGTTTGACCCGCCCGTTGACGTTACATACAGCATTCTTGTGGAGAGCGTGAGAAATGGCGTAGCGACTGTTTGCGTCGCTGTAATATCTTTCGGCGGCATAGATAAAACCGTCTGTGCCGACAGCATTGTCGGCAACAGCATAAATAAAACATACGGTAGAGCTATCACTCTCCGGCGCCTAATGTGCTTATACAAAGCAAATATCTTCTTGTTCATATACGTATTTGTTTTAAAATGAATAATTCTTGTATTTGTGGGCGCAAAGGTAATACTTTTTTTTGCTTATAAACAATATTTTGAAAATAAATATCACTTTTTTGTTTTTTTAACTGTCAAAATGATACGGTTAAAAAAACTTTTTGTATCTTTGCGGCGTTTTTTATAAATTGGAGAAGAATTTTTTATTGTCTAAAATATGAAGATTATTACAGATTTTGAACAAGGATTATTGTTGATGGTTATCGGAATGTCAGCGGTTTATGTGATTTTATTGCTGGTTATCGCGTTCGGAAAAGGGCTGATTTTACTCGTTAATCGCTATGCGCCGACAGAGGTAGTGGCGGCTAAAACGGTGCGCAAGTCGGCGGCTGCTGCGCGTGGCGGTGACGGGGCTGCGACGGCGGCTATCGTGTCGGCCGTGAGCGTGCTGACGGGTGGACAAGGACGTGTTACTAAAATAGAAACTAATTAATTAACAGGAAATTATGAGTAGAAAAATTAAATTTTGTCTGGTTTTCAGAGATATGTGGCAGTCGGCGGGCAAATATGTGCCGCGGGTTGATCAATTAGTGCAAATCGCGCCTGCTATCATTGAGATGGGCTGTTTTGCCCGCGTCGAAACTAACGGCGGCGGGTTTGAACAAGTCAATCTGTTGTTTGGCGAAAATCCGAACAAGGCTGTGCGCGAGTGGACGAAACCTTTCCACGAGGCTGGAATACAGACGCAGATGCTTGACCGTGCGCTTAACGGATTGAGAATGAGCCCCGTACCGGCTGACGTCAGGCAGTTGTTTTATCAGGTCAAAAAAGTACAGGGTACGGACATTACGCGCACGTTTTGCGGTTTAAATGACACGCGAAACATCAAGCCGTCAATCACTTACGCTCACGATGCGGGGATGATTTCGCAGTGTGCGCTGAGCATCACCCACTCGCCAGTGCATACGGTTGATTACTACACAAATATGGCTCTCGAACTGATTGAGGCAGGCGCCGACGAGATTTGCATCAAAGACATGGCAGGCATCGGGCGTCCGTACTCGCTGGGACAGATTGTGCGAAACATCAAGAAAGCGCATCCCGACGTGCCGGTGCAGTATCACAGCCACGCAGGACCGGGTTTCAGCGTAGCATCGATACTTGCCGTTTGTGATGCAGGATGCGACTATATTGACGTGGGCATGGAGCCGCTGTCGTGGGGTACGGGTCATGCCGACCTGCTGACCGTGCAGGCTATGTTGAAAGACGCAGGATATGACGTGCCTGAAATAAATATGAGCGCTTACATGAAGGTAAGGTCTATGATTCAGGAGTTTATGGACGATTTTCTGGGGCTGTACATCAGTTCGAAAAACCGCCTGATGAACTCGTTGCTGATTGCGCCCGGACTGCCGGGAGGAATGATGGGAAGCCTGATGTCAGACCTCGAACAAAACCTTCTGACTATCAACAAATCACGTGAGAAAAACAAAGAATTGCCGCTTACACTTGACGAACTGCTGATAAAACTGTTCGACGAAGTGGCATACGTTTGGCCTCGCGTGGGGTATCCGCCTTTGGTTACGCCGTTTAGTCAATATGTTAAAAATCTGGCGCTTATGAACGTTATGCAGATGCTTAAAGGCAAAGAAAGGTGGAGTATGATTGCCGATGATATCTGGGATATGATTCTCGGTAAGGCAGGTCGTTTGCCGGGGAAATTGGCGCCCGAAATCATCGAAAAAGCTAAAAATGAGGAACGTAAGTTTTTTGACGGCAATCCGCAGGATAATTATCCCGATGCGCTCGAAAAATATCGCAAGATGATGAATGAGAAACATTGGGAAGTAGGCGAAGATGACGAAGAGTTGTTTGAATACGCCATGCATCCGTCTCAATATGAGGCATATAAGTCGGGTAAGGCGAAGATAGATTTTCTGGCTGATGTGGCTCGGCGGAAAGAAGAGACGACGGCTTCGACGGCTGTTTCGACGGCACCACCTGCCGGTTTTGTCGGATTACCTAAAACACCTCAACTGTTGAATGTTGACGTCAACGGACAAAGCTATCGGGTTACGGTGGCGTTTGGAGGCGATTCGGGAACTTCGCAAAATTCGGGAACTTCGAAAACTTTGGCATCGCCGCAACAACCCAACAACCCAACAGCCCAACAAAACAACCAAACCGCCGAAGGTCAGCCGTTGCTATCGCCCCTTGAAGGCAAATTCTATCTCGTCAAAGGAGCGGGCGACACGCCGGTAAAAGTCGGCGATACGGTGCGTAAAGGTCAGACAATCTGCTACATAGAAGCAATGAAGACCTACAACGCTGTCAGCGCCGAAATCGACGGCACGGTAACAGCCATTTTCTTTAACCCCGGCGACCCTGTCTCGGAAGATGATACGCTTTTAACGGTTAGTGGTTAACGGTTAATAATAACAACAAATAATGGAAGATTTACTACAAAAGGTTTATGACATGACGGCGCTTGGGGCGATAATCGACAAGCCGCAGTTCTTAATAATGTACGCGCTCGCGTTCGTACTTTTATATTTGGGAATCAAAAAGAAGTACGAGCCGTTGTTGCTTGTGCCGATTGCGTTCGGCGTACTACTTGCCAATTTCCCCGGCGGCGACATGGGGGTAATACAAGCCGACCAAAACGGTAACGTACTGTTAAACAGTGGCATAACAAAAAATATCTGGGAGATGCCTCTTCACGACATAGCGCACGAACTCGGACTGATGAACTTCCTCTACTACATGCTCATCAAGACCGGTTTCCTGCCGCCGATTATCTTTATGGGCGTCGGCGCGCTGACCGATTTCGGACCGATGCTGCGCAATCTGCGGCTGTCAATATTCGGCGCCGCCGCACAGATGGGCATATTTTGCGTGCTGTTAGTATCTATCCTTCTGGGCTTTACGCCGAAAGAAGCCGCCTCGCTCGGCATCATCGGAGGCGCCGACGGACCTACCGCTATCTTCACCACAATCAAACTCGCGCCTCATCTATTGGGACCAATAGCCATTGCCGCTTACTCGTATATGGCGCTTGTGCCGGTAATTATTCCGCTGGTAGTCAAACTGTTATGCACACGCAAGGAACTGTCGATAAACATGAAAGAAGAAGAAAATAAAGCCACTAAACAGGTAGAAATCAAGAACTTGCGCGTGTTGAAAATCATCTTCCCGATAGCCGTAACAACACTGATAGCAATAGTCGTGCCGAGTGCCGTGCCGCTGATAGGAATGCTGATGTTCGGCAACCTCATCAAAGAAATCGGCAGCGACACAAGCCGCCTGTTTGAAGCCGCGTCGGGCAGCATAATGAACACAGCAACAATATTCCTCGGACTTTGCGTCGGCGGAACAATGACCTGTGATTCGTTCCTCAACTGGACAACTATCGGAATCATAGTCGGAGGCTTCCTCGCATTCGCACTTTCGATAGCGTCGGGTATCGGTATGGTTAAAATATGGAACTTGCTGTCTGTCAGAAAGATAAATCCGCTTATCGGTGCAACCGGATTAAGCGCTGTTCCGATGGCTTCGCGCGTGGCAAATGAGATTTCATTGAAGTATGACGCTAAAAATCACGTACTTCAGTATTGCATGTCAAGCAACATATCGGGAGTTATAGGATCGGCAGTTGCAGCAGGAATTTTAATTTCATTTTTAGGATAATTTTATGACAAGATAAAAAATTGAATATCAAGCATATATAAAAAACGGCGAATTTTTTTTTGATTTTTTTGTGTTTTTATTTGGCAAATTGAAAAAAAAACCGTTATTTTGTATCCAAATAAAGTGAGTATTTTGCTTTTATTTATTAAAAAATAAAAATATGATGGAGACTCTAAAGGCATATTTATCGGAAAAAGAAAGAGTGGAAATAGAAGAAAAGACTATTACGGACGCGCCGGTAAATACTGATGAAACTGAAGCGCCGGAAGTTGTACCGGCAAATATTATTGAAGAAAAAATTCCGACGGAAGAAACGATGTCGGAAAAAATTTCTATTGAAGTAACAGAACCTGCGGAAGAAACGGTTTCGGAAGAAGCGGAAGCCGTCGAAGCAGCGCCGGAAGCCGTCGAAACAGCGCCGGAAGCCGTCGAAGCAACGCCGGAAGCCGTCGAAGCAACGCCGGAAGTCGTCGAGACAGCGCCGGAAGCCGTCGAAACATCGCCGGAAGGCGTGGAAGAAGCGCCGGAAGTCGTGGAAGAAGCGCCGGAAGGCGTGGAAGCGGCGCCGGAAGCCGGCGAAGCCGCGCCGGA
>JAITHS010000392.1 GCA_031279875.1 Tannerella sp. | reverse complement strand
TTTTTGCTCAATACTACGGTCGTATCCGGCTTTATCCAGAGGGAATCGTTGAATGCTACGAGTTGATTTTCAATTCTTTTACGTTCGGCTTCGAGGGAGTCGGGCGTCGGGCAATACTGGTTGAGGACGAGGTTCATAAGGTTTTCGGTTTTCACGATGTCGCCTTCAAACATACGTCGGCGGAAAAAATCGTCAACGGTAAACGTTTTAGCGTTGTTGAGATTAGATGTCATTATAAAGTTGTTTTTCACGTATGGTCGGATGTCTTCGTATTTAACCCAGAACATCGGCATTCGTCGTTCTAAGCCTCCGGCGTCGGCTATGATGTATGCAATAGGGCATACGGCGAGCGTTTTAACGTCGAAGAGAGAGTTGTTGCGGTCGAAATACCACGCTTCTTTGATGAGGAACGTTTTGACTTCGCCCGACGGCACATCGCTTGAATTGATGATATAACGCGGGGGCTGGTTGCCGCTTGCAGGAACTATTTCGTAAAAGATATTGAAATTGTCGAGCATATCTTTAAATTCCAGTTTGTTATCGTCGTCAAAGGCTTCATATCCGTCGAGATAGCGATAGATTTTGATTTTGCCTTCGCTGACGAGGCGGAAGATAGACGTGAAGAAATTTACTGATCCGTTGAGTTCCTGCGTCGGATAGTAGAGCGGGGTATTTTTTTCTTTCAGAAGGTCGAGTTCGCGATATACAGTGCGCATCCAGCCGGCGTTACCTATTTCCTGCGTCAGTTGTTCGTTGAGAATTTGTGCGCGAACCGACAGTGTACCTGTGCCGGTAGCGTTAGCGCCCTGCTGTTGCGTGCGATTGTTGCGGTCGGCTCCTCTGCTGACGCGCGGTGCGTTGTTGTTTTGCGCCGTTGCCATTGAGGTTAAGGCTAATGTAAGCAAAAATATAATATAACGTTTCATATCTTAAATATAATTAACTAATTTACAACTACTTGCATCGAATACGGAATAGTTACCGGCTTACCGGCAGGGTCTAACGTTTTGACATCGCCGATATAGAACTGTTTACCGCGAGCAAGATTACGGATTATTTCTTTTTGACGCGGTGTAAACTCTCCGCTATTAGATATTTCGGGGATATAATTACCCATCGCATCGGCAATCATCAGTCTGAAACCTGTAACTTTGAAAGGTACGTTCATTACGCCGTCATCGATAGCGGCCGAAACTCCTTGCGCCTCAACGAGGAAGCGTTTAGAAATGGCGCCGTTTTTAAATATTCGATCTGTGCCGTTAGCATCTTTATAGGCGATAAACGGCAATGGGTCAGGTAAAGATCTGACTTTAAACTCTTTACTTACGGTAACGGCTCTGCCGCCGACGTTAGCCGTCAGATTGACAGACACTTTGGGAGAGGAGGAGAGATTAAGTCCGCTCACTGTCCAGATGTTTTTTTCTTTGAAGCGTATTGTGCCGCTGCCTGTCAGCGAAGCGGTTACGGAGCCGCTCGGAACGCCCGGAATAGCTATTTCAACGTCGTTGTTGTAGCTTTCATAGAGGAAATTCATCAACGTCGGGGCAATGGTAGCGGATGCTTCGGAAACGGAATATTTAGCTTCGAAAGGATAAGTTTCGCCGTCGCTGATTACCTTGCCGGTGAGTGTTCTGTCGCCGACGCCACTTGTCGGGATGGAGATGAAATTACTGTTCAGCAACGCTGTTCCGAGATAATATTCGGGTTGTTTGGTAGAATCGACAGCTGCCAGCACTATCTGTGCTTCGTAAGGCATTCCGGCTGTAACTATCTGGCTTTTAGGGACTATGAACGCCTGTACTTTATTGACGCGAAAATCGCCTTCATCTACATTAGTAATAAGTGTAGAAAGCACTTCGCCTTCTACATAACGGATGTCGCTTTGCATCTTGGTCAGCAGCGTGATAGCGGCGGCGACGGGCATGTTTTCAAACATCGCATGTTGCCATGAAACGGGTATAACTCCCGCTTTATGAGGTGTTTCGGTGGTGAGCATAGATTCAAAAACGGTCTGTTTCGTTTTGTCCACGAAGCCGCACATAAAAGTACGGTAAGCGTCGATGCGTTCTTTGAGATTTTTTCCCTCGCCTACTACCGGCGCCAGCATAACGGTCGAAGCCGCTTCGAGGTCATCTTTATGCTTAATATCGGTAACATCGGCTTCTTTGCCGTCGGTATTTTGCACTATTCGCAGTTTGAGCTTATCGATATAAGCGTATAGTTCGTCGGTTTCGGTTTTGACTTTGACGCCTTTTTCGTACCACTCGCCTACTTTGACGGCATTGGCTTCGTAGGCACGGTCGAGGTCGGCTTTGACGTTGGCATTGCGTTTAGTGGCGTTCTCGGTTGTAGTACGCAGACTGTTTTCGACTAATTCAAATCCGTCCAGCACCTCTGACGACACGTTAAGAGCCATCATGGCGATAAACACCAGATACATCAGATTTATCATCTTCTGACGGGGTGAGTTCGGATTGTTGGATATTCCTGCCATTGTTTAATTAATTATCTGTTAATGACTTATCTGAATCCTCCGCCTGTGTATGGGGTCTGTGGTACATAACCGGACATATTAACGGTCATAGCTTGCAGCAGTCGTCCGTAAACCTGATTGAGTTGTGCCAGCAGTTGCGCCATACGCTCGTTTTCGTTGCGGAAAGCGGCGCTGTCAACCATCGAACTGTCGTACATATCTCTTATTCGGTTCAACCCTGCGTTGATTTGATGAATAGTTTCCATTTGCGAATTAAGACCGTGTAGATGATTTTCGTAGAAGGTGTTGAGTCCTTGCAGGTTATTGTTGAGTTTTGAAATCTGCTCTACGTATCCTGCCGTTTTTGCTCCGACGGCTTCTTCGTCGGTAGTGCCGGTGATAGATTGGCACGAGCGGGCAAGCGACGCTGTTACATCGCCGAGCATTGATGTTATTTCGCCGAAACGGTCAAGGTTTTGCGATATTCCGGCAATCTTTTCGATATACTGTCCGGTAGCGTCGGAGAGGTCTGCCATGCCGGATATTTGGTCGGCAGCATCGTTGAGTTTGCGGATGCTTTCGGCGAGCATTTCGGAGTCTTGCTCACTGATATTCAAGCCCATAGTCGCTAATCCGGCGTTTACTACGGCATGAGGGTCGGGATGTTGCGCAACAACGGGATGCGGAAATCCGTTACCGGAATCCGTCGGAGGCGCTTCGTTACCTTGATAGCCGCCGTTGCCGCCATTAAAGCCGCCGTTGCCGTTGCCGCCATTAAAGCCGCCGTTGCCTCCATTAAAGCCACCGCCGCCGTTGAAGCCACCGATGATAACGGGGCCACCGCCGCCGCCGTTATTTTCACCGCCGCCGCCACCGCCGCCGCCACCGCCGCCGATGATGACGGGGCCACCACCGTCAGAGCCTGTTGCGCCGCCATATCCACCTACAACAACGGTACCGCCGCCTGTTGCCATGCCGCCGCCTCCAAACTCCGGTCTGTCGAGAGGATTATTCGATTTGAGTACCGGAAATACTTCTTCCCAGTGGTATTCGCTGTTAGGATGTTCGAAGCCCGAAATGAAAAACACGACGGCTTCGGTTATCATTGCTGCAAACAATATTTGATTGGCATACGGCAAATGCAGCAGTTTAAACAGCGCGCCGATGATAACTACGGCTGCGCCCCATGCGTAGCAAAAATTCAATACTCGACGTCCTCTTTCACTTGAAAGAAACATCTCTATTCTGTTTTTATATCTTCTATATTTTCCCATAATCTATAAATTTATTTCTTTTTTCCTTTTTTTGAATTTGAAAAGCCGACTTGTGTACGCACGCATCGGAAGCCGATATAAGAGCGCGTTTCATTTTGATATTCAAACGAGCGCATGTCGGAGCGGATAAACCGTGCCACATCTTTCCATGACCCGCCGCGAACGACTTTCTTTTTCATTTCGTAGGGGTCTTCTTTGGCGGCATGATAGCGAAGTTCGGGGTTGAGGTCGCTCATCTGCGCCGGTCCTGATTCGTAAAAAACTGTTGACGTCCATTCTGCCACGTTGCCTGCCATGTCGTATAAGCCGAATTCGTTGGGCATAAACGACGCTACGCGAGCTGTTATCAGATGACCGTCTTCGGTATAGTTGCCGTCGCCCGGCTTGAAATTTGCCATAAAGCAATCTTGAGCATCTTTCAAGCCTTCTATCGACCACGGATATTTGTTTTCGCTTTTACCGGCGCGGGCGGCATATTCCCATTCTGCTTCGGTAGGCAACCGGAACGGCTCTATTGTTTGCCCTACCGGAAGCGTTAAGATGTTCTTATACTGATTAGTACGCCATGTGCAGAATGCCGTTGCCTGTTCCCATGACACTCCTACGACGGGATAATCGTCATAACCGGCATGAATGAAATACATCCTCAAATACGGCTCGTTGTAGGCATTGCGAAAATCGTTTATCCACGCCGTTTCGTCGGGATAGATATTGACAATCCTTGTATGGAGGAAGTCATACGGGCCACTGAGCGGACGGGTAACGGTTTCGTTCACAATTTTGCCGTCTTCCGCTATGTAAGCAGTATCTTTCGATATCATGACAACTTCCATCGGGTCGGGCGTGAGGTCGGTATTGCGCAGTCTCTTTTCGGGGTCGAGATTGTTGCGTCGCAAAGCGGCTGCCGTATAGTCATACCACTCATACTTGAAATTCATCTGGTTAGGGTCGAGACCGGTCTCGCCTGTTACGGGATTAGTGTAATAGACGCTCTCGATAGCGCGTTGCTCGTCTTCGGTAGCGCGTTTCCACGGTATCGGTCGCGACCAGTCGAGATGAGGTGTTACAGGGTCGCCGAACCGGTCTTCCGTAATCATATAAAGGTCGTTACCGCCGTAAGCGGGGTCTGCCAGACGGGTACGTATCAACGAATCGCGTACCCAATAGACAAACTGGCGGTATTTGGCGTTGGTAATCTCCGTTTCGTCCATCCAGAAGGCCTCGAATGACACTCCTTTGGTATCGGCTGCCGTACCCCAGATGCTGTCGGCGTCGGCCTGTCCCATCTCAAAGGCTCCACGCTTGACTAATACCATACCGTAGGGCGTCGGCTCACTAAACGATGCCGACTTGACGCCTACCAACTCGCCGCCGGCGTTCATTGCGTTCCGACCGCAAGATGCAAGCATTGCTGCTGCCACAAGTATTAAAACTACTTTTTTCATCTTTTTTATAATAATCTGACACTTTTGTGTTTACTTTTTTTTGTTTTGGGTTTGTTAAGTTGCAGTTTGTATTTCAAAAACAGTTCATGACTTCCTGACGTTCCTTTGCGTATTGCCGTGAGCGGAAAGTCGTAGGCGTATCCGCCGTCAATCTTGCCGAACGTGGCTCCAAGCAATATTGATGCCGATTCGTTTGTGCGCCACGACATCCCCGCGCTGTATTTTTTGCCGTAAACGGCACATGTGGTTAAGTCTATCGTATATGTGTTAAAATTTGTTTTTACAAATACAGACGGCTGTAATTGCAATAACGGATTATTAGTCTGAATATTGTATCCGAACAAAAAATTGTACTCCCGCTCGAAATATGTGTATAGATTGTCGTCGTCGATTTCGGGACGGAAAAGGTGCTTTGCAGCGGCTCCGACATACCATTTGTCGGTCGAATAATATATCCCTAAATGGGCATCAAATTTTTTGGCGTCGTTTGCTGCCGTCGGAATAGCGGGGTCTGATGCGCCTTCGCCGCCGATGCTGTCAACCGGCAGGATGATTTTCGTTCCGTCAACAGTGAGGCTTATCAATCCTAACTGAACGCCGATACGCAATTCTCCTTTGCCGATTTTTTGTAGAAAAGCATACTGCAAACCGCCGCTCAAAGTGCTGTAAACACTTGATTCGGTGTCTTTTGTAACGGCAACGCCTAAACCGTGCGTTCTTTTTTGAAGTTTAAAGGGCATATCAGCCATAGCGAAAAGCGTTTTCGGGGCGTTAGACCATCCGAGCCACTGCAAACGATAGCCCGCCGCTACGTTAAGATAATTGTTAAGCCCCGCTACGGCAGGATTGTAGTAGCCCATAGCGCGACGATAGTGCGTAAACTGCGCATCGCGCTGCGACAACGCCTCTGCGACGCTCCCGAACACGATTACTGCTATCAGTACTATGCGTTCCATTATCTTCATTATATACCATTAACTTAAATTTTATTGTTTTATTGTTTCTTTGTTTGATTTAAAAATTTCACTTGCCTTCAAACCCTTGCAGCGGTTTTAAACCCTGCAAGCGGTTTGCAGAAAGCAGAAAGTACCTCGCAATGACGTGGTACCTGTATTCTGGATTGCTTCGTTCCTCGCAATGACGTGGTACCGTCATTATCTATCGTTTGGTGGTACCATTTCTGCTCGCAATGACGTTTTTTGCTTAACCGCATCATTGCGAGGATGTTAACGTACAGGGCATTCGTCATTTCGAGGAACGAAGCAATCCAGATAAAAACCTATAAATCCTGCCTCTCCTGCAATCCTGTAATTTCTGGATTGCTTCGTTCCTTATAATGACGTGGTACCGTCATTACCTATCGTGTGGTTTTACACCCCAACTTGCAGCGGCACTTAATTCTTAATTCTTAATTTTTAATTCTTAATTTTTAATCCCTCCTCATTCCCTCCACCGTATATCTTGTTGTGCCGGAACCGGCTTCGAGGATCAGGTTCTTGCCCTTGCGCTTGG
>JAITHS010000345.1 GCA_031279875.1 Tannerella sp. | reverse complement strand
ATGCATCCGGATACGTTTGAGCAGATTTCGATCAACGGCGACAGCATCGACGGGGTACAGTTTCTCAAAGAAGGCGATACCGTTGAGGCAATGGTTCATGCCGAGAGCGAGACTATCCTCACTTGCGAACTGCCCGCGCATGTAATCCTCGAAGTAACTTACACCGAGCCGGGGGTAAAAGGCGATACGGCAACAAACGCGCTCAAACCGGCAACGGTTGAGACAGGCGCCGAAATACGTGTGCCGTTATTTATTAATGTAGGCGAGAAAATCGAAGTCGATACCCGCGACGGGTCATACGTAGGACGAGTGAAGTAAAGTTTTACAAAACCCGTACTTTCAGTATGCAGAGCAACAAACTTAGTATCAAGCAGTTAGCCGTCGAAGACCGCCCGCGTGAGAAGATGCTTCTCAAAGGTTCGGCAGCGCTCAGCGACGCCGAACTGCTTGCCATACTTATCAGTTCCGGCAATGAAGACGAAACGGCCGTTCAATTGTCGCAACGCATTCTCGGCAGCGTCAAAAACAGTCTTGACGCTCTCGGCAAACTGACAATCAAAGAGTTAATGTTTTATAAAGGTATCGGGCCTGCGAAAGCTCTTACTATTGCCGCAGCATTGGAGTTAGGACGCAGGCGTGGCGTTACAGAACCCGAAGAGCGCTCCGAGATAAAAAACAGCATACAAGCTTTCAAATATTTCTATCCGTTAGTTTGCGACTTGCCACACGAAGAGTTGTGGGTTGCATTAGTCAACGCGAAGTTGAAAGTCATTGATAGAAAGATGATTAGCAAAGGAGGATTGAGTTCATCAATAGCCGACCTGCGTATCCTGCTAAAAGAAGCGATTAACTCTACCTGTCATGGCATTATTTTATGCCACAATCATCCTTCCGGCGATGTTTTTCCCAGCGAACAGGACAATTCATTGACCGAACGTGTCAAAAGTATTATGGAATTGCTTAATATACAACTCGTTGAACATATAATTATCGCCGAAAAAAAATATTTCAGTTATAAAGACGAAGGGAGAATATGATTATGGAAAATGAATTTCTCGAAACGGAAGAAAAAATCGTCAAGATGCTCAAAACGGTCTATGACCCTGAAATTCCTGTTAACATCTACGATTTGGGATTAGTTTACGGCATAAACGTAGATGACGAACGTAACGTCGTTATCGAGATGACGTTTACAGCCCCGTCATGCCCTATGGCGGATTATATTCTTGAAGACGTTAGGAGCAAAGTCGAAAGCATTGAGGGCGTCGCTTCATGTACGGTAAACCTTGTTTTTGAACCCGAATGGAACAAAGATATGATGACCGAAGAAGCCAAATTGGAATTGGGATTGCTGTAAAAGAAGTCAAACATGCGCACAAAAACATACTTTCTGTCGGACATTCATCTCGGTAACAGGTATTTGGAAGACCCGCTATCGGTAGAGAAGCGTCTTGTAGCGTGGCTCGAAAGCATACGTCGGGACGCCGCCGCAGTGTATTTTCTCGGCGATGTGTTTGATTATTGGTATGAATACAAATACGTTGTGCCGCGCGGACATGTGCGCTTTCTTGGCAAAATAGCCGAACTGGCAGACGTTGGTGTCGAAATACATTTTCTCATCGGCAACCATGATATCTGGATGTTTGACTACCTCGAAAAAGAAATCGGCGCAATAATCCACCGTAAACCGTTTACCGTAACGATTGACGGCAAGATGTTTTTCCTTGCTCACGGCGACGAAATCGGTTACAGACCGCTGCAATACCGTCTGATACAGAGTATTTTCCGCAATCGATTATGCCAAATACTGTATTCGTCGATTCATCCGCGCTGGACGTTTGATTTTGCGCGTCGCTGGTCGCTTAACAGTCGCAGAAAAGGTATGAACAAAGAAAAGTTAACTTCCGCACAACAACACAATGCCCGTCATCTGAAAGAATTTGCTTTGTCTTACTCCGAAATACATCCCGACGTAGATTTTTTTGTCTTCGGACATGTACATATCGTTGAAAACGAACACCTTACTCCGTCTGCCCGCATGTTGATTATCGGCGACTGGCTTCACAATTTCTCTTACGCCGTTTGGAACGGTTCCAAATTAGAACTTAATATTTTAAATTAAGGGATTAGATATGACAATGAGGTAATGAGGTTTTATGGTGTGTGATTTTTACTGCTACTGAGGTTGTTTTGTAGTTAAATTAGGTGGGAATGAGGTTATAGGGCGTTAGCCGGAAACCATAACGTACAGGGCATTCGTAATGATGCAATTAGGTAAAAAACGTCATTGATAGCAGGAATGATAGCACCAAACGAATAGGTAATGACGGTACCCTGAACCCTTGCAGTGGTTTTAAACCCTGCAAGCGGTTTGGAGCTTACGTCCGTCATTATAAGCGTCGGCGCAACCAAGTGTCGTCCCATGCGGGACTATTGTTGATATAACTCTTCTCACCGGAGACTAAAGTCACCGGTTAATAAAGTGTCGTCCCTGCGGGACTGCGAATGCCCTGTACGTTATGGTTTCCGGCTAACGCCCTATAACCTCATTCCCACCTAATTTAACTACAAAACAACCTCAGTAGCAGTAAAAATCACACACCATAAAACC
>JAITHS010000210.1 GCA_031279875.1 Tannerella sp. | reverse complement strand
GGGTTTGAACCCAAGTCTTGAGACGACTCTTCGCCACTCGTTTTTTGAGTGGCGAAGAGTATGTTTGTATCCCTGTCCCAATAGATAGAATAATCGTAAACGCCGCTGTCGTGCAGCAGTTTGCTAAGTTCCGGCCAAAGAGCGGCATGACGGCGCTCGTATTCGTCTTCGCAACCGGTTTTAAGGTACATTTTGAATGCTTTTCTTTTCATAATCAGTCGTTTATTATTTCGCTGTTTGCTTGCTCTACGAAGTAAGTGTTGAGTTCGGCGATAGCCTCGGCTGTGTTAGGCATATCTTTTTTGATGAAACCTTTTTCGAGAAGGACAAGTCGCGTTGATATATCTGTCGTATAGTTGAGATTATGGCTTGAGATGAGGATAGTTGTGCCTCTTTCGGCATTTGTTTTTTGTAGCATGTCTCGTATTTCTATCTGCGACGACGGGTCAAGAAAGTTAAACGGCTCGTCGAGGATGAGCAGTTCCGATTGTACAAGCATAGCCGACATGATGCCGATTTTCTGCTTGTTGCCTGCCGAGAAGTTACGGATATACTTTTTTTCGCCGAAAATCTCATTGTTGGCGAAGCGCGCAAAAGGCTTAAGACGCTCGGTAACAGTTGCTTTGTCAAGTCCGTAAGTCTCGCCGATGAAGTTGAAATATTCTTCGGGCGTTAAGAACTCAATGAGGAAACGGTTGTCAATGAACGCGGCGGTATAGCGTTTCCATTCTTCGGAAACGCTAACGTCGATGCCGTTGCTTGTGATGTTGCCGCTGTCGGCTTTCAGCAAGTCGAGGATCAGGCGGAATAGGGTCGTTTTGCCCGCGCCGTTGTTGCCTACCAGACCAAGAAGAGTGCCTTTTTCGATTGTAAATTCGGGGATGTCAAGTGCGACCTTCTCCCCAAAACGCTTTTGTAAATTGTTGATTTGTAACATAATATTATTTGAAAATTTGAAGATTTGATTATTTGACTAACCACTAACCACTAACCACTAACCACTAACCCCTAACCACTACTCCTTAGCCCTTCCATATTCTTATAGCGACGTTTCAGAAAGCGGCTGTAAATCCACGACAGCCAATATTTTGACGTCAGAACAAAGCTTAAACCCACGATACTCATAAACCAATAAGTTGGTATTTCGCCCCATATTACATTGATTATCATTATCATACCTACAGGAAGAAACATTGTAAGCATTGAGATAACAAGCATATTACCCGACAGCCCTTTCCAGTTCATCATACCTTTGTCGAAGAGGTCGAAAAAGGTTTTGTTGTAAACAGCAGTCTGAAAAATCAGGAAATATATTGGTCCCGTAACGTATAACAGTGTAGCAATAAGCATAAAAGCGTTAAGTTTACCCTGAAAAGTAGGAACCAGAAAAATAAGCGTAACGAGCAGAGAATAAGCGCAATAGACGATGTATTTGCTGCGAAGTAAATCCTTTAACGAGCGCGGTCGTGCCGCAAGTCCGTCAAAATGAGCCGATTCTGCAATAAAGATATACTGTCCCATGGTAATACCGAACAGCCCTATAGCCAGGACGCTGTAGAGGAAGAAGACAATCTTCATGTCTTCGCGCGTAAAAAGATCGTTCGATGAGTAAAGCAGATAGACAAATAGCCCGATAAAGAGTGGGCATGAGAAGAGTTGCTGCTTGAGACGCGGCGAGCGCATGAGCATTTTGAGTTCGAGATTGATGAAATAGCCGACAACACCAAAGCGGTCGAGGAACGAAAGGCTTGAAAATGAGGATATTGTCTCCACTTTATCGCCCTGCAATTCGCGATAAAGTCCTGCTCTCATCATTATTCGGTTTAATACCCATAATGCCGCCACAATCAAGAGTAATATGCTGTAGCTCAACGGATTGATATTCAGCAACATCTCTCCGAAACGGAATGTATAATCGCCGAGTTCAATCTTGCAAACAAATAGCAGTACGTAAGGGCAGGCGGAGATAGCGAAAGCCAACAAATATGTCATCAAACTCCTGCTTAACAGCAAATTAATGGACGATACCAAAAGACTTACGGCAATACACATCAGCCAGAAAACAACAATATAGAGCAGAACAACGCCTATGCCGTAAAACGGCAGAATAGCTTTGAAAGCAAACGGCAGGACGAGAAAAAACAGATAGAAGTTCCAAATGCTCGTAAACTCTTTACTTAACAGATAGTTAAACAGTGTATTGCGCTTAACGGGCAGCGTCAGATAGGGCGCAATCTGCATTGATCGGTTGTTTTTGAAAAAGAACTTAATAAGAAAGTCGCCGGTGAGGAGGTAGGGCAGCAACGAGTTAAAAACGCTGATAGCTCGTTCGTACTGACCTGCCTGTAACAGCAGTTTGTCGAGTACAAGTCCGAATCCGAACATTTCGATAGCCAAAAATCCGAACATTATACCCATGAAAATCTTGACCGCCATGTTGCGCTCAAACATTGGGTTGCGCCGAAACGACTTGCGCTGATGTTGTCGTAATTGTTTGTAAATCATTGTTGTAGTGGTTAGTTATTAGTGGTTAGTGATTAGTTATTAGAAGCGTATCCTTTCCGTCATTACGGCCTGACGAATGTCGGTTGTAGTTATTGCGTTGATTATGAGGCGTTCGTTGAGGTCGCGCTCATCGCTGAAAAATCTTACGGCTTTCATTTTCGACTGATCAATGGTGCTTTTCATCAATTTAGTCATAAAACTTTCTTTTTCAGGATATTTCGCAATACTATAATCTGTTATGTTTGCTTTTTCGGCGGCGATATCTATGGCATCGTTAAGGCTACCGAGTTTGTCCACCAATCCTATTTCGAGCGCTTGAGTGCCTGTCCAGACGCGCCCTTGACCGATAGCGTTGATTTCTTCTTTCGTCTTACCGCGACCGTCGGCACAACGGGTAAGGAAGAGTTCGTATGTGCGCTCAACGTAATTTTGCAGCATTTTGCTTTCATCTTCATACAATGGTCGCGACAATGCGCTGATTAAGAATGGAATGCTTACATCCGTCCCGCTAAAATTGCTGTGTTTGTTGGTTTTAACTTCGTCGAAGGCCAGACCAATAGTTTTTGCAAGTTCCTCGCCCTGAGGTATTAAGCCAAATACGCCGATAGAACCGGTAAGGGTGGTAGGTTCGGCTACTATGGCATTGGCGGCGCAAGAGATGTAGTAACCGCCTGACGCGGCATAATTTCCCATCGAAACGATAACGGGCTTCACTTTACGCAATTCGTTGACACTGTTCCAAATCTGTTCCGATTCGTAAGCGCTGCCGCCGGGCGAGTTGACGCGAAACACCACTGCTTTGACGGTCGAATCTTTCTGTAATTTAGTCAGTTCGGCAACATACTGCTTCGCCGTGATTGTTTCGCCCGACATTAGCGAATTGCCGTTGACGGCCATGATACTTCCTTCGGCAAACAGCACGGCAATCTTGTCTTTGCTTCGTTTTTTATCGTGCTGATCCGGTATGTTACGCAGATTTTCTACCGACGCAAAATGAAGTTTGTCTTTCTCTTCCGTTTCGGTCAGTTGTTTGAGATAATTCTCCGTTTCGGGTATGTAGAGCAGTGAATCAACCATTCCGTAATAAAGGACGGAATCGGCGGGAGCGAAGTCTAAATATTTGTCTGCCAGAGCATTAAGCCGCTCGACAGATATATTACGGCTTTCGGAAATACCTGTCAGGATATGCGACCACAAGCCATTGACATAAGAAGTCATCTGCTCGCGGTTGGCGTCGCTCATCTTATCCTGAATAAAAGGTTCTACGGCTGATTTGTAAGTTCCGACCTTGAAAACCTGATACTTAATGCCGAGTTTGTCATACAGTCCGCGTACCGAAACGAAAATGCTGCTCATTCCGTGAAAGTTGACCGCACCGTCAGGGTTGAGTATGATTTTATCGGATACAGATGCCAGATAATAAGCGCCTTGCGAGTAGGTATCGCCGTAAGTTACGATAAATTTTCCCGTCTCTTTAAATTTGACGAGCGCCTTACGAATAGGTTCGAGGCTTGCTACACCGCCGCTCGTATAACCGGCCTTAATGTAGATGCCCTTGACGAAATCATTATCTTTAGCCTTTTCGATGGCTTGCAGAATGTCGTCGATGCCGAGCGAAGTGTTGCCGGTAAAAGAGTTCAGCGGATTATCGTCGGAGCGTTCCGAGAGAGCTCCGTTGAGGTCGAGTTTAAGGATTGTCTTTTCCTTAATTAAATACGTTGAGGAACTTGACATTGAGCCAAGTATGCCTGCAAACATAACAAAACCGATGATTGAGACTAAAATGCCTCCAATCAGAACTGCCGCTAATGCAGCAAAAAATGTCTTAAAAAAACTTTTCATAATTATTTAATTTTAAAGTGTTAAAGTGTATAATTTACAATTTATATTCGAGAATATCCCCCGGTTGGCACTCCAACTCTTTGCAAAGGGTATCTAATGTGCTGAAACGTATGGCTTTGGCTTTGCCTGTTTTAAGTATCGACAGGTTTGCCGGAGTGATTTCAACTTTCTCCGACAATTCGTTGAGCGAAATCTTACGCTTTGCCATCATTACGTCTAAATTTACTATTATTGCCATGATTATCAAATAGTTAAATCGTTTTCTTCTTTGATGGAATGTGAAATTTTCAATATCTCGGCAAACAGCATAGTTATAAGTCCGAAAAACAGGAAAATGTAGTTGCTTTTGGCGTCGAATATGACCTTGTAGTCGGAGAGCGAAATCAGGGTCTTACTCATCTGATATTCAGCCCAGTCCAAAAACAACAAAAAGCCAAAGATAATGAGCAGGGAATATCCTATGCGACGTATGCGTGTTATGTTGCGATTTGAAAAAATATCATCGCGCACGATACTGCGGATAGTTTTAAAAGCAATTACAGGAATGTAAATCAGCAGAATAAGTAACGGAAACGACAGAAATATACCTATATTGTACATGATACGTATCCATAACGGCAACGGAGACAGGTGTTTAATTTTTGTTATGGCTTGACTTATCTCCATCTTTATCGGACGGTTGTCGAACTGATTTATAACGCTCGACGAAAAAGAATACATGTTTTCTTTTGGTTTGAGGTAAATATGGCAGATATCTTCCGTTTCCGTATCGGTTGCTTCGGAATTAGATTTATCCTGTCCTTGTTTGTAGCCTTCCTTAAAGCCGGTAATAAACGACGGTACGCCGTCATAAACATATTCGCCTATCGAATAAACATAGAAGACAGCGAACAGTGCGCAAAAAATTTTTAATCTTATATTTGTCATAAGTTATCTTGTTTTATAGTTTTGACGCCGCAAAGGTACGCATAATTTTTGACACTACCAAATTTTTTGATAAAAATTTATTGTTTTTCGATAATATTTTTCTGCAAAACATATATTTTTCATCGTAAAACGTCTTTACACCAACCCTTGCAGCGGTTTTAAACCCTGCAAGCGGTTTGGAGAGAGCAGAAAGCAGAAGGTACCACGTCATTATAAGCAGGAATGATAGCCCCAAACGATAGTAATGACGTGGTACTTTCTGCTTTCTGCTTTCTTTTTAGGGTTGCCGAATGGAAACGAAATTTTTAATTCTTAATTCTTAATTCTTTTTACTACCTTTGCACCCCAAAAATGATTAAACCAACGATGAACAAACCTAAACGACAGTGGCAAGGAGTGACGGGAGGACGTGCATTCGGACAAAAGGCGATGAAAATTATGTTCAGGATACTTGATGTGCGCATCGGGTATGCTATCATGGCGCTTGTGGTGCCGTTTTACATGCTCTTTGCACGCAAGGGATACATGGCTATCTATCTGTATTTCAGGCGACAGCATCTATATTCATCGCTGAAAGCGTTTCGGAAGACTTATGTCAATCATTTTCGCTTTGGACAGATGATATTAGACCGGTTTGCGGTTTATGCGGGGCAAAAGTCTTTTCGGTTGGATAATCCTGATAATGAGGTCTTTCAAGAGATGGTTCATTCCAAACGAGGATGTATTATCGCTAATTCGCATGTAGGAAATCCGGAACTGTGCGGCTATCTGTTAAGCCAGCAAACGAAGCGTATCAACAGCCTGATTTACGGCGGTGAAGCGAAAGAAGTGCAGCGCAACAGGTCGGCAATTTTGACGGATAATAATGTCCGGCTAATTGATGTTGGGGAAGATATGTCGCACATATTCGTTATCAATCAGGCTCTTACTGATGGCGAAATGATCAGTATTGCTTGTGACCGCAGTTTTGGAAGCGCCAAAACGGTTGAATGTGATTTTTTTAACGGCAAAGCAGATTTTCCTGTCGGCGCATTCACTCTTGCAAGGCAGTTTGACGTGCCGGTCATTGCGCTTTTTGTGTTGAAAATTACGGCTTCTATGTATCGTATTCATGTCTGTAAAATCCCTGTAATTGAGGCAAATACGAAGCGCGAAGAGATATATGCAATGACACGTTCGTTTGCAGAAATTCTCGAACGTATTGTAAAAAAATATCCCGAACAATGGTTTAACTTTTATAAATTTTGGAAAGATGAAAATGTCTCCCTCACTTGAAAAAAAATACTCAAAAGAGCAGTCGCGCTACCTCGAATCGATGCGATTAGCCAACATGATTGCATGGGCGCCGGTGATATTTCAGGTCTCGCGCCTGATGATCAAATTCGGTATTTTTAAGATGCTTGCCGACACAAAAGATGGTTTGTCGCAAGAAGAAATTATCACACGTTCAGGGCTTTCGCGCTATGCGGTACAAGTATTGCTCGAAGCCTCGCTGACGGCTGAAACTATCATCTACCGTGATGATAAGTACCTGATTACCAAAGCAGGATGGTTTCTGTTGAGCGATCCGGTGTCGAAAGTCAATCTCGAATTTAACCACGACGTAAATTATCTCGGAATGTACCGCATGGAAGAAGCGTTGCTCAACGGCAAACCTGAAGGCTTGAAGGTATTCGGCTCATGGTCAACTATTTACGAGGGTCTGTCATCGCTTCCCGACAACGCACGCCGCAGTTGGTTCGCTTTCGACCATTATTTTTCGGACAGTTCGTTTGACGACGCGCTGGCTATTGTCTTCGCTAACAAACCGTTACGACTTCTTGACGTTGGTGGCAATACTGGTCGGTGGGCATTACGCTGCGTGGCTCACAACAGTGAAGTAGCAGTTACCGTCATGGACTTGCCGCAGCAGTTAGGTCTAATGGAAGAAAACATCAA
>JAITHS010000389.1 GCA_031279875.1 Tannerella sp. | reverse complement strand
CGAATTTTTTACCGGAATATGTTTATTTATGCCTGAAAAGCAAAGACGGGTTGCAAAATATCATTGATCGCTCTTTCGGCTCTGTTCGTCAAACGTTGCGCTTTGAAGATTTATGTACTATTTCTATTCCCAATATTTCATTAGAAAAGCAACAACAAATCGTAAATAATGCACAAAATATTTATCAAATATACATTGCCGAAAAGAAAAAACTTGATAATTTTGATGTGGAAAAGGAATTATTATCTTTTGAAAAAAATAATAATCCTTAAAGGTTTGGTTTTTTCAAAAAAAAAGAGTACTTTTGCAGCGATTATATTAAAAATATGAACTTGAAAAATAGATTTTTTCTGACCCTGCTGTTATTCTGCGCACTGTATGGAACGGTTTTTGCGCAAGAAGAAGAAGAAGACTTTTCGGAAGAGGAAGAGCAGATATCAGTCTCGGTCGAAAGCCCCGACAGCAACCGTTTTGAGGTCAGTAAACAATTGGATATCATTAACGCCATAGTTAAGGAGATGGAGATGTTTTATGTTGACAGGATTGATATTCAGCGCACTGTGAAGCGTGGTATCGACGCCATGCTCAAAAGTCTCGACCCATATACCGAGTATATCCCCGAAAGCGAAATGGAAGGGTTTCAGTTTCTCACTACCGGCGAGTACGGCGGCATAGGGGCATACATCAAATATCGCAACGGCGGAACTGTTATTACCGAGCCGTTCGAGAAAATGCCGGCAGCAGAAGCAGGCATGAAAGCGGGAGATGTTATTATCTCTATCGATACGGTTGATACTAAGGGACTTACGTCCGACCGTGTAAGCGAACTCCTTAAAGGCGTGCCGAATACAAAGATGACGGTTAAAGTGCAGCGTCCGGGAGAAAAAAAACCGCGTACTTTCAATATCATACGTCGTAAAATAGTTGTCGATCAAGTAGTTTACTACGGCGTTTACGGCGAAAATACCGGCTATATCAATCTTGTCGGCTTCAAAGAAAACAGCGCGCAAGAAATACGCTCGGCTTACGACGACCTCAAAAACAATCACAATATCAAGTCGTTGATACTTGATTTGAGAGATAACGGCGGCGGACTGCTCGAAAGCGCCGTTCAGATTGTTAATTTCTTTGTACCAAAAGGCGAAGAAGTAATATCTCTCAAAGGCAAATCAAGCCATAGAGACAGAATTTATCGTACTTATAAAGAGCCGATTGACACAATAATCCCTCTCGCAGTGCTTATCAACGGTTCATCGGCGTCGGCGTCGGAAATCGTTGCAGGCGCGTTGCAAGACATGGACAGAGCCATATTGATAGGTCAACGCTCTTTCGGCAAAGGATTAGTGCAATCAACACGCGATTTGCCCTACGAAGGCAAACTCAAAGTTACAATGAGCAAATACTACATCCCAAGCGGGCGGTGCATACAGCAGATGGACTATTCTCACCGCAATCCCGACGGTAGCGTAGCAGCTATTCCCGACAGTCTGACGACAGTGTTCTACACCCGTAACGGTCGCCCTGTGCGTGACGGCGGCGGTATCAGGCCAGATTTCGAGGTCGCCGACGAAAAGATGCCTACTATGATGTATTATCTTTATACCGACCGCGATTATATCATCTTTGATTATGTAACCGATTGGGTATCAAAGCATAAAACAATACCCGGCATTGATGATTTTGAATATTCGGATGCCGATTACGAACAATTTAAGAAATATATCAAAGACAAAAACTTTGAGTACGACCGGCAAAGCGTCGTAGCGTTGAGCGCCCTTAAAGAAATAGCTGATATAGAAGGATTTGTAGAGCAGAACGACGATTTGTTTGCCTCGCTTGAAGAACGATTGAAGCCGAATCTCGACAACGACCTTGTTCGTTACGAAAAAGAAATCCGTCGCCTCATATCGGCCGAAATTATCAAGCGTTATTACTACCAGCGCGGGGAAGTGCAACAAAACCTCAAAGGCGATGAAACGCTCCAAAAAGCCATTAACGTGCTGAAAAACAGCGAAGAATATTTGGCCGCGCTGAAAAAAACGCAGTAAAATTGATTTCTTCGAGGTTCCATAAAGGCTAATTGAAAAATTTTTTATAAACCATTAATAATGTAATTACATGTCAAAAGAAAAGGAAGAAAAAGTTCCGTCGGCAGCCGATGGTGCTACTGCGGGCGTTAATGCAGAGAAACTCAAAGCTTTACGCGCTGCTATGGACAAGATTGAGAAGAGCTACGGCAAAGGCTCAATAATGAAACTCGGAGACGAACAGATTGAACAAGTGGAAGTTATACCTTCCGGCTCAATAGGTTTGAATGTTGCGCTTGGCGTAGGCGGATTTCCGCGCGGCAGGGTAATAGAAATTTACGGACCCGAATCGTCGGGTAAGACAACACTCGCTATCCACGCTATTGCGGAAGCACAAAAGGCCGGCGGCATAGCAGCGTTTGTAGATGCAGAACACGCTTTCGACAGGTTTTATGCCGAAAAATTAGGCGTGGACGTTGATAATCTATGGATTTCGCAGCCCGATAACGGCGAACAAGCGCTCGAAATAGCCGAACAGCTGATACGCTCGTCGGCAGTGGACATAGTAGTAATCGATTCCGTCGCCGCACTGACGCCAAAAGCCGAAATTGAAGGCGAAATGGGCGACAGTAAGATGGGTTTGCAGGCGCGTCTGATGTCGCAGGCGTTAAGAAAACTGACCGCCGCTATCAGCAAAACAAAGACTACTTGTATCTTTATCAATCAGTTACGCGACAAAATCGGCGTCATGTTCGGCAATCCGGAAACAACTACCGGCGGTAATGCGTTGAAATTTTACGCATCCGTCAGGGTTGACATCCGTCGCACAAGCTCGCTCAAAAACGGTGAAGATGTGATTGGAAATCAAGTGCGCGTCAAAATTGTCAAAAACAAAGTCGCACCGCCTTTCCGTAAGGCAGAGTTCGACATCATGTTTGGCGAAGGCATCTCCCGTAGCGGCGAAATAATCGACCTCGGAGTAGAACACGGCATTATCAAAAAGAGCGGAGCATGGTTCAGTTATAATGAAACCAAACTCGGACAAGGTCGCGACGCAGCCAAAAAACTTGTCGAAGATAATCCCGAACTTGCCGACGAACTCGAAAAACTTATTTTCGAGAAACTCAAAGGGTAACATGACGGTACCCCAAACCCTTGCAGTGGTTTTAAACCCTGCAAGTGGTTTGGAGCTTACGTCCGTCATTGGTAGGTACGAAGCAATCCCGCGTGTCGGTACTCCGTCATTGGTAGGACGTTAACGTACAGGGCATTCGTCATTACGAGCAGGAATGGTACCACCAAACGAAAAAGGATGAAGGTATCACGTCATTGCGAGAAACGAAGCAATCCAGCGTTCTTGTCTCTGG
>JAITHS010000112.1 GCA_031279875.1 Tannerella sp. | reverse complement strand
TCGTAATTCGTAATTTTTAATTTAAAATTTGTACCTTTGTTTTTTCAAAAAAGTAAAAACATGATTATTACGTTGCGAAAAATGCAGGTCGGCATCATTATTGTTCTGATTATTGGCACAATAAAGGTGAACGCGCAAGGAAATTTCTACTTTACCCGTTATGGCGTAGAGGACGGATTGCCGCAGAATACCGTCAACTGTATCCTGCAAGACAGCGTCGGCTTTATCTGGTTTGGTACCAAAGACGGGCTTAGCCGCTACGACGGCTATTCTTTCTGTAATTTTCGGCACGACAGAGACGACACTCTCAGTATCGGTAATAACTTCATTCGCAGTCTTTTCCAGAATGAGAGTAACGTTATCTGGATAGGTACGGATGCCGGAGTTTATCTGTATCACGTTGATACGGAGACATTTACATGTTTTGATGCCAAAACCGAAGACGATATATCAATTGAAAAGGAAGTAAATGACATTAAGGCAGATAAAGAAGGAAATATTTGGTTTGCGGTCGATTGGCAGGGCGTTTTTAAATATTCCGAAGGGAAGCTGTCGTTTTATGACCTTAATGTGGTTAATGCGTGGACGTTATGTGTTGATTACGAAAACAACATCTGGGTAGGTGCGCATGGCGGGTTGCTTAATCGTTATGATAAAGCTAACGACCGTTTTGAACTTGTTGCCGACGGCAAAGACACCGGTGGCGACATTTATACGCTGTTTCAGGACAATTACAACGATATTATTATAGGTACAAGTAAAGGCATCCGCAAACTTAATCTCAGCACAGGAAAAATAACGTCCGTATTTTTTAAGGACGAAGATAATGCGCTGTTTATAAGAGATATAGCACGCAAGTCTGATAACGAATTGTATATAGGTGCCGAGTCGGGCGTTTATATCTGTAATACGGAAAATCAGACAGTTACGCATATTGAACATGACCCTTTTGACCCTTATTCACTGTCGGATAACGCCGTTTATAGTCTGATGAAAGACCGTGAGGGAGGAATATGGACAGGCACATATTTCGGAGGCGTCAATTACTGCCCGCCTGCACATACTACTTTTCGCCGTCATTATCAGAAGAATACACCTGCTTCGCTGCACGGCAAACGTATTCGTGAGTTTCAGGAAGACCGCTACGGCGCTCTCTGGATTGGTACCGAAGATGCCGGTCTAAACCGCTATGACCCTAAAACCGGTACATATAAGAGTTTCATGCCCGACGGAACATCGCAAAGCATTGTGTATCACAATATTCACGGCTTGCTTATCGACGGCGACAATCTATGGGTCGGTACGTTCATGAACGGTTTGAATGTGATGGACGTCAGGACGCAAAAAGTAATCAAACATTATAGCAAGTCGGACAAATATAACTCGCTGTGTGATAACAGTATAATGGCTATTTTTAAAGATGATTCAAATCGTATATGGTTCGGCACCATCTATGGCTTGTGCTATTATGAGCCTGAAAATGAAACATTTATTAAGATTGAGCATACCAACAATCTTTTTATTACGTGTATTTTTCAGTCATACGACGCAATGATGTGGTTTGGGTCGTTTAACGCCGGCGTTTTTCGTTATAACCCGCGTGCGGGAGAATGGAAGAATTTCGTGCATGACCCTGCTAATCCTTTTAGTTTGCCTCACAACAAGATAATTTCGATTTTTGAGGATGGCCGTAAAAACGTTTGGTTTACAACCGAAGGCGGCGGTATATGTCGCTATAATCGTGATGATGAGACGTTTAAATCGTATTCTACGAAAGACGGGCTACCAAACGATGTGGTTTACAAGATGTTGGAAGACAACAGGGGACGTCTCTGGCTGACTACCAACAACGGTCTTGCCTGTTTCAATCCGGAAACGGGACATATCAAAACTTATACGTCCGACGACGGTTTGCTCGGCAATCAGTTCAACTACGAAGCTGGCTATAAATCATCCGACGGACGGCTTTTCTTCGGCTGTCTGAACGGTTTTATCTCTTTTGACCCGCTTTCTTTTACCGAAAATACTTGCATTCCTCCCGTCGTAATAACTAATGTAAAACTTTTTAACGGCGATGACAAAGCGCCGAGACTGAAAAAAAATCTCAACACAGCCAAACGTCTTGATTTAGAGTATAATCAGTCATCATTTAGCATTGATTTTGCTGCGCTCAGTTATGTGGCCCCAAAGAAAAATCGTTACTCATACAAATTGGAAGGGCTTGATACCGAATGGTCTCATACTGTCGGCACCCACAGCGTGAGTTATTCCAACATCCCGTCGGGCGACTACGTTTTTCATTTGAAAGGCTCGAATAACGACGGCTTATGGAACGACATCCCCATCCTGCTGACCGTAAGCGTTCATCCGCCGTTTTACAAGTCGCGTAGCGCTTACGTCCTCTATTCTGTGCTGCTGTTGATGGCGTTGCTACTAATTGTTTTGTATTTAAAGCGGAGATTTGACCGTCATCAGAAAGAACGTCTTCAAGTACTTGAAAACGAGAAAAATAAAGAAGTATATAATTCCAAAATCGCCTTCTTCAATACTATTGCCCATGAGATACGCACGCCTTTGAGTCTTATCAAGGGACCTGTTGAGTATATGCTTGAAAATGAGATTTCTAATGAAGATTTAAAAGAAAATCTAAAAGTTGTGGAACGGAATACGAATCGGTTGCTTGACTTGTCGAACCAGTTGCTCGACTTCCGCAAAATGGAAGGTAAAGGTTTTAAAATCAATTATATAAGAACAGATATAAATCAACTTGTAACAGACATCTTTGCCAGATTTCGACTATCGGTCAAACAGCACAGACGTTTTTTTGAACTTCATCTGCCTCCCGAACCTGTTTTTGCCGACATCGACCATGAAGCGTTTACAAAAATTGTCAGCAACCTCTTTACCAATGCCATTAAATATGCTGATAAAGAGATTGTTTTGATACTTGAAAAAATTGATGACCTGTTCTTGCGTCTGACAGTAAAAAGCGACGGTACGCTTATTCCCGAAGAGATGAAAGAGATGATTTTTGAGCCTTTTTTCCGCATCGGCGACGACAGCCTCAAAGCGGGAATTGGTCTGGGATTGCCGCTTGCCCGCTCACTTGCAAAACTGCATAAAGGCTCGTTAGCGCTTGATACTTCGTCGGGAACAAATGGCTTTGTTCTGCAACTTCCTGTCAATCAAACGGAAACAAACGGCGATGTGTTAGATGATATACCGAGCGAGACGCCGCAGTTTAGCGGCAAACCGACAATATTGCTTGTTGAAGACGAAAGCGACATGCGCCGGTTTATCAGCGACCGGTTGCGCGGAGAATATAATGTTATCAAAGCGCCCAACGGCAAAAAGGCTCTCGAAATACTTCAATATGAAACAATTGACATTATTATAACAGACGTCATCATGCCCGAAATCGACGGTTTACAACTCTGTTCGGCAGTGAAATCGAACCTTGATACGAGCCATATTCCCGTTGTGATGCTGACAGCCAAAGCCGACCTCAAATCGCGGATAGAAGGGCTTGACGCAGGCGCCGACGCTTATGTCGAAAAGCCATTCTCAATGGAGCATCTGAAAGTACAGATACTCAACATTCTGACTAACAGAAACAAACTGAGAACGACATTTATCAACTCACCTGTTCAGAACACCGGTAGCATAGCCCTGACGCAAGCCGACGAGATGTTTCTAAACAAAGCGACGCAGGTTATCAACAAATACCTCTCGGATATTGAATTTAACGTTGACGTGCTTGCCGAAGAACTGTCGATGAGCCGTTCGAGCCTGCACCGCAAAATCAAAGGTCTGTCGGAACTGACTCCTAACGATTTCATACAGTTGGTTCGTCTCAAAAAAGCCGCCGAACTATTGCATTCGGGTTTATACCGCATCAACGAAGTCTGCTATTTGGTCGGTTTCGGCTCATCGTCATATTTCGCAAAGATTTACAAGCGTCAGTTCGGGGTATCTCCGAAAGACGTTAAAAAAGTGGAAAAATGAATCAGGGAACTTCCAAACTGTTAATTAATCATAAAAAGATGCCGTTGAATTTGCAAAAAACATTTATTGTTTTTACCTTTGCCGCTGTTTTTTTACAATATCATTCTTATGGGAATATTCAGATCCAGAAAGACGTATTATGTTTATAATCCTAAAACGCTTGAATATGAGCGTGTTTACCCTTCGGCAAGAGAACGTTTTTTTGTCGTATTGCGTAATTTGACTCTGGGCATCGGGATTGGCGTAGTCGCGTTTTTTGTCTTCATAGAGTTCTTCGATTCGCCGATGGAAGCGTTGTTGAGGAAAGAAAACAAACTGCTGCAAACGCATTACGATATGCTGCAACGCGAATTGTCGCAGGCTAACGAAGTTCTCGAAGACTTGCAGCAACGAGACGCAAGCCTCTATCGCGTTATTTTTAACGCCGATTCAATCCCCGAAGCAATACGCAAGTCAGGCTTCGGAGGCTCCAATCGCTATGAACATTTGAAAGCGATGACTAATTCCGACCTCGTTGTTGAGACAACCAAACGTATTGATATGCTCAAAAAACAGTTGTATGTGCAGTCTAACTCGCTCGAAGAACTGATTGATTTCGCCCGACAGAACGACATTCGTTTGAGTTGTATCCCTGCTATTCAGCCGATTGCGAACAAAGATCTGAAACGTACCGCGTCGGGCTACGGCACTCGCATTCATCCGATATATCATATCCGCAAGTTTCATAGCGGTATGGATTTTGCGGCAGATGTCGGTACGGAAATCTATGCTACGGGTAACGGAAAGGTTGTTTTTGCAGGTCGCAAACAGAACTACGGCAATTGTATTATCATCGACCACGGATTTGATTATGAGACGCTTTACGGCCATTGCAACAAGTTGAAAGTACATGTCGGACAGAAAGTAGTACGCGGCGAAGTAATCGGATTTGTCGGCAATACCGGCGTTTCGACCGGACCTCACCTTCATTATGAAGTGCTGTATAAGGGACGCCATGATAATCCGGCGAAATATTATTTTCAAGATCTTAACCCGACCGAATATGAGGCGCTGTTGCAGATAGCCGAAAATCACGGTTTGGTAATGGATTGAATAACAGAAAGATACAATGAACTCGACAGATGCGACAGAAAAATTATATTACCTTATAAAAGAGGTCGCAACGGAAACGGGCGAACCGGAATCGACGCTTCGCTACTGGGAAAGCAAGTTCCCCGATATACTCAAACCTAAGAAGAACGAACATGGGGTGCGGTATTATTCGAAGCAAGATATTGAAGATGTGCGCCTTGTACAATTTCTGCTCCGCGACCGCAAAATGAAAGTCGAAGGCGCCCGTCAGCAGTTGAAAACTAATCGCGACGCCGTTAATCGTGATGCAAAAATCATCACACATTTACGACATATCAAAGATGAACTTCGAGGGTTGGAGAAAGAACTTGCAGAGGTTGAGAGAATGGACTGATATAAAAATTGTGATTTTTGGTTTTTTGAAAAATAAATCGTACCTTTGTAATAATAAACTTGTCATAAACGATATGAAATATGTTATTTACCGAAAAGATGAAACTTGCCGACCTTGTGCTGGCAAACCATAACCTGATACTGATGCTGCCGCGTTTCGGGATACCTCTGGGTTTCGGCGACCGTAGCGTTGCTGATGTTTGCGCACGCAATAATGTTCCGGCAGATTTTTTTCTGCTGATATGCAATATCTACACTTTTGAGGCTTATATACCTGACCGTCAAAAGATTGTAACAACAGATATGTGTTTCCTGCTACCCTATCTTCGTGCATCTCACGACTATTACATCAACCACCGCTTGCCGCATATTGAGCGACATCTGACGCGCATCGCCGAAAGTGCGGGCAAGAAATACGGCCCTATC
>JAITHS010000084.1 GCA_031279875.1 Tannerella sp. | reverse complement strand
GCATCGGGACGTAAAACGAAGTGCCTAAGGCGCGGCGTCCTTTCAGAGTGAAAATATCGCGCGAAGCGGGATGGTTTGCCATATAATAAGCCACAACCGGTACGTTCGATGTAATATGTATCCCGTAAGTCGTTACATCGCCGGCAGTTCCGCGCGGATTTTCGAGTTGTTTAATTTCTGGATCAGTGATAAAATCGCGCCTGTACAGGTCTCCGGGAGCAATGGTTGTATTAATATCAACGTGATATCCTCCATTGTAGAGTTTTATCTGCACATTAGCCTGTACGTCGCTGCTGTTGACAATTGCGAAAAAAGCAGGACGGTCTAAAGGGTAACTCTCGACAATAGCTTCCGACAAATGCGGTACGGTAAACCAGAACTCGGTGTCTTGCGCCGCGACGTTCAACGACGACAGACAAGTGATGATAATAAGTAAAATGTGATGTTTTGTTTTCATTATTCAATATATTAAGTGTAGTTGTTTTTTGCCGTTGTTTCGGCGAGGCTGTGCCTCGTCGGGTCTATCTTCGCAGGCTGTGCCTGTCCCTGCCGAGAAAGTAACGCTGTCGATGCAGGCAGAGCCTGCACTGATATAGCATACAAGGTAGAACCTTGTCCGAACAGCGAGAGGTTTGAAAGGCCACTGCCCCGACGAAACTACGCTAACAAATTTCGTCGGGGTATAGCCCATGATTGGAAAAGTTGTATGTTGGATTTTGTAATGCCTTCACGGTATGATTGCTTTTATAAATTCCGACCATGGACCTTTGTCGCCTTTGTTTGTCTCCCACCGGAGGCAGAAATAGACTGATTTGCCGCGTTGTGATTCGTCGAAGTTGAAGGTGTGATAGTTGCGTGTCGCAAAATCGGAGCGTAGTAAGTCGTCGTTAGTTGTAGGCGGTGTGTCGAGTATAGAGTGTCGTATTTCGCATCCGTGCACTCCTTTCGGTTTTGCTTTCGATGCGGATAAAGAGTCGTGCCAGTCAACACGAATTTGCCGCGGCCCAGCGATGCTGGTTGAGGCAACGGGCCATGTTGTGGGTGGTTGAATGGGCGTTGGCGTTGTGTCGGGCACGTTAAGTCCGAGTTTCACGCGGTCTTCGTTTGTAACGGCCTGGTTGTAACGCAGTAGTCGGTTGACGAAATCGCGAACATATTTGCTTACCAATTCTGCCTTTTCCTTACGGTCAAGGCGGTCGGCTTTGCCTGCGTTGGGATGTTCGGCTTTTTCGTTTGCGATACGGAAATTGTCGATTTTCGGATTGAGAGCCTCAAGTTCCGACGACGGAAGGCCAAGCCGTGCAGCATTTTCAACTGCATACTGCTCAAAATTAGTGAGCCAGTTTAAAAGCGCATTATACGCATGTGGAAGATAGTTTGAAGAGTTCATAATAGTATATTTTTAATGAGACATTAGTTTATAACAAGTTAGGGAGGCCTCTCCGCAAGTTAGGGACGCGCGTCCGCAAGTTAGGGACGCATCTCCGCAAGTTAGGGACGCATCTCTGCAAGTTAGGGACGCATCTCTGCAAGTTAGGGACGCATCTCCGCAAGTTAGGGACGCATCTCCGCAAGTTGGGGGGACATCTCCGCAAGTTAGAGACGCGCGTCTGCAAACTGCGGATGCGTGTTGTTGCGGTGTGGATTACAAATTCCGAAAACGGTATATGTCTCCGCAAACCGTATTTGCTTTCATACGAAGCAAACACTCTTCTTTTTAATCTAAATACATTCATACAAATTAGCCCTTTGGGCAATCCATTAAATAGTTTGTTCAGCCTGATTTTAGGATATATCCTTCTATGCTATGAGTCTATATCTCCTGAAATCGGCGGCAAAGATACTAAAAGTTTCATTAACAAAACGAAAAAGAACGGTTAAACTTTGTTAAAAACGAGATTTTTTTTGCAAAACGATGTTCTTAGTCGAATTTACATGGCATTCGTCATTGCGAGGAACGAAGCAATCCAGAAGCAAAGGCACGCCGGATTGCTTCGTTCCTACCAATGACGTTTTTCGCTCAATTACATCATTACGAGGGCGTTAACGAACAGGGCATTCGCAGTCCCGCAGGGACGAAACTTTATTAACCGGTGACTTTAGTCTCCGGTGAGAGTAGTCATATCAACAATAGTCCCGCATGGGACGACACTTGATTGCGCCGACGCTTATAATGACGGACGTAAGCTCCAAACCGCTTGCAGGGTTTAAAACCACTGCAAGGGTTGTACCCGAAAACCGCTTGCAGGGTTTAAAACCACTGCAAGGGTTTGGGGGTACCACGTCATCTCAACTCTCAACTCTCAGCTTATAATGACGAATGTTTTTTCTCCGTATTAATTCGTAATTCGTAATTTGTAATTCGTAATTTAACGAAATTCATAATTCTTTTTCGTACCTTTGCGCTTTGAATAGATAAAAAAAATGATACAAAGAAACTTGGAAACAGTTGATAATATGTATTTCATCGGGGCAGGTGGCATCGGAATGAGCGCTCTGGTACGGTATTTTCTTGCCAAAGGGAAGAACGTAGCAGGGTATGACCGTACATCTTCGACGATAACCGAACGCCTTACCAAAGAAGGTGCGCCGGTGCATTATGACGATGATATGACGCTGATTCCGGCAGAGTTTCTTGATAAAAACACAACGGCGGTAGTTTATACTCCTGCTGTGAACGACAATCACAGCGAGTTGACATACTTTCGAGATAACGGGTTTGAAATACTTAAAAGGGCGGAAGTTCTGGGGTTGATAACACAGTCGGCAAGAGGCATTTGCGTTGCCGGCACGCACGGTAAGACTACTACATCGTCGATGACAGCGCATATCTTGAAACAGTCTCACGTTGACTGTAACGCTTTTCTGGGCGGGATTTTGAAGAATTATGACAGCAATCTGATGCTTTCGGATAAAACAGACCTTACTGTTATTGAGGCGGATGAGTATGACCGGTCGTTTCATCGGTTGACGCCTTACATCTCGATAATTACATCCGCCGACCCCGACCATCTTGATGTTTACGGCACGCCGGAAGCTTATCGTCAGAGTTTTGAACATTACACCTCGCTGATACGCCCCGGTGGAGCGCTGGTGATGAAGAAAGGCGTTGATATTAAGCCGCATTTGCAGAAAGAAGTGCAATTATATACATACTCGGCGACAGATAAGACAGCGAATTTTTATGCCGAAAATATCCGCGTTGGGGTAGGAGAGATACTGTTTGATTTGGTATTTAAAGACCACAACCAAGAAATTATTCGCGACATACAACTCGGCGTTCCGGTAAGGATAAATATCGAAAATGCAGTAGCGGCGATGGCCGTGGCGAGGCTTTGCGGCGTTGAAGCCAACGAGATGAAAGCAGCAATGGCTTCGTTCGGAGGCGCAGAGCGACGGTTTGATTTCAAAGTCAAAACCGACAAAGCAGTATATATCGACGACTACGCCCATCATCCCGAAGAACTGCGCAACGCAATCTTATCCGTCAAAGAACTCTACAAAGGCCAAAAAGTAACCGGCATTTTCCAGCCACATCTCTATACCCGCACGCGCGATTTTGCCGACGATTTTGCCCAAGCCCTCTCGCTCCTCGACACGCTGATTTTGCTGCCCATATATCCCGCAAGGGAAGAACCGATAGAAGGCATAACGTCGGAGATGCTACTCGAAAAAGTGAACTTGAAAGACAAAACACTTTGCGAAAAAGATAAACTTCTGGAGCAAATCAAGACACAAAATCCGTCAATAATCATGACACTCGGAGCAGGAGACATCGACAGATTTGTGCCGTTGATAACACAATTGATTAACGAACAAGATATAACGATATGAAGAAATACATTATTATTACAGTCATATTATTAATATCAGGTTATCTGATCGCCTCTTATGTTTATTTCAATCCGAAAGAAGAGCGGGCGACGGTATGCAAAGAAGTCAAAATAGTTGTTACCGACAGCCTTGACAAGCATTTTCTTACACAAGCCGAAGTAATTGCTATCCTCAAAAAAGCCAACAAATATCCGCTCAACAAAAAGATAAAAGATATAAACACCGACGAGATAGAAAAAATACTGAAAAACAACGAAATAGTAAACAGCGCAGAAGTATTTCATACTGTTTCCGGCAAAATTATTATCAATATCTCGCAAAAAATGCCTATCTTGCGCATTTTTACGGAGTCAGGCAGTTACTATGTAGATATGTCAGGCAAGATAATGCCTACAATACCCGGCAAGGCGATATACGTACCTGTTGCAAGCGGAAATATCAATAAAGCGTATGCAGTAAGCAAGTTATATGAATTTGCTCTGTATCTGCAAAAAGAAAACTTCTTCAACAGCCTTATCGAACAGATATACGTTAAGTCAGAAACCGACGTCGAAATAATCCCCCGCACAGGCAGTCATCGCATCCTGCTCGGAAGCCTTGATGATTATGCCGATAAACTGTCGCGGTTACAGACCTTCTACGAGCAGGTCATACCCAAGATGGGATGGGACAAATACAGCGCCATAAACTTGAAATATAACAACCAGATAGTATGCACCAAAAAATAAACAGTTATGACACAATACATTGCAGCAATTGATTTAGGAACATCCCACATCACGGGAGTAGTAGGAAAAAAGAACAGCGACGGTACTTTTTTAATCTCGGCGGCAGAAACTATGCCCACGCCCGGATGTATCGTTCGCGGCAATATCACCAATCTCGGAGTAACAGCCGACAGCATCGTTAAGATAACGGACAAATTGGAAGCCCATCTTGGCGACGGTTTTACGATCAACAGTTATTACGTCGGCGCAGGCGGGCAATCACTCCAAACAGTCGATTATACCGTATCGAAAGAAATAGCCGCCGACGCAACCGTAACGCAGCAGGATATCGACGACCTCGAAGAGCTATGCCGCCTCTACAAAATTCAAAAAAAGAACTTTCAACTTATCGACGCCATCAAGACAGTCTATTATGCCGACGGAAATAAAGTCTCAAACCCGATAGACGTGTCGTGCCTTAAACTTGAAGCCCGTTACAAACTCGTTATCGGCGACGAACGCATCCTGCCCAATATCGGAAAAACGTTTAAAGACCGTGCTTCAAAAGAAGTAGCAGGCGTATTAATCACTCCTCTAACGCTTGCCGATGCAATGATGAGCGACGACGAAAAAAAACTCGGATGCGCACTCGTCTCTTTCGGAGCAGGAGTTACTACTGTTACCGTTTATAAAGAAAACGTATTGCTCGGAATATCGGTAATTCCTTTCGGCGGCAATGATATAACAAACGATATTAGTGCCGTAGAGCAATTGACAGATACCGTATCCGAGAAACTGAAAACCCAAAACGGCTCCGTGCTTAATCCCGACATCGAAAACGCACAGCCCATAACAGTTGAAATGGAAGGCGCCACACCGGAAATATCACCCAACGACCTCAACGCAATAATAGAAGGTCGCGCGCGCGAAATTATTCATAACGTACGCGCCGGAATAGCCGCTATGATAGACCCAAAAGCATTGTCGTCGGGAATAATCATCACCGGCGGCGGCGCGGAACTCGAAAATATTGCGCAGTTAGTCAAAGAAATATGCGGAGCTAAAACCCGCTTGTCGGCTATACGCAGCAATTATTTCAATACAGGCGATGATACTCGGCTCGGCAACCTCGTTTATATGCCCGCAATAAGTATCATGCTCAAAGGTACTGAAAACTGCGTCGTAGCGCCTGTTGTAGTAGAAGAAAAGCCCGTTGTAGCAATCGAACCGCAAACAAGCAGCGAGGTAGTAATAAGTCCCCATTTCGATAAAAAAGACACCCCAAAACAACCAAAGTGGACGGAAAAAAAATCAAAGAAAGAGAAAAAGAAACCCTGGTGGGGTATGAAAGACCTTTTTGCAGATGTATTAGACGAAGAAAAAGAAGGCGATAACGAACAAAAATATTAAAATATGGACACAGCAATAGGATTGAACGTAAACATACCACAGCAATCATCATCATTAATTAAGGTGATAGGCATTGGTGGCGGCGGCGTAAACGCAGTCAATTACATGTATAACAAAGGCATCGGCGACGTCAGTTTTGCCGCTATCAATACCGACAATCAACCGTTTAAAAGAATAAATGTGCCGGTAAAAATCCTGCTCGGCAAAGGAACAGGAGCCGGCGGCAATCCCGACAAAGCCAGAGAACTGTTTCAAACAGGAGTTAAGGAAATAGAAAAAATCCTTAACGACGGCTCCGAAATGGTCTTCATATCCTGTGCCGTAGGAGGAGGAACAGGTACCGGCGCCGCTCCCTTGCTCGCTCGTATGGCAAAAGAAAAAGATAAACTGACAGTAGCCGTTATCACTCTGCCGTTTTATTTTGAAGGCGAAAAAAGAATCGTCGCCGCTTTGAGATCGGTAAAAGAGATGAGCCTGATAGTTGACGCACTCATCATTGTAAGTAACGAAACAATCAGCAACATGGAAGTAGAAGCGCAGGAAGCCTTTCTGCAAACAAACATAGTGCTTGCCAATGCCGTTAAAAGTATTGCCGATATTATCAATATAGAAGGTATTCAAAACCGTGATTTTGAAGATGTTAAAGCAACAATGAAAAACAGCGGAGTGGCACTTGTCAGTTATGGTTTCGGTTCGGGAGACAATCGCGTAGAAGACGCTATCAAAGACGCGCTCAGCTCGCCGCTACTCAATAAAAACGATATTCATAATGCCGCAAGGATACTGCTATACCTTACTTTCAGAGAAGATGCTCATGTGAAAATAAACGAAATAACACAAAATGTAGAGAAGTTTATGGCTGATTATGACCGCAGAATAATTATGAACTGGGGCTTCGGCATCGATAACTCTCTTGAAGAAGGCAAAGAACTCAAATTTACTATCATAGCAACAGGCTTCGGCATCGACGCCGTGCCGGATTTGAAACAGCAACTGCTCGCCGAAGCTGAAAAACAACAACATCCCGACGATGTCGTTACAGAAGAAGAAATAGAAACAATCGGAAAAGTTTACGGGCAAAAAGGTATAGCGCAACTTATTTCAAACAATCCGTCGGATTTGATTATCGTTTTAAACGATAACGATTTAAACAATATCGCTCTGCTCGAATACATGGCGCTAACACCGCCTTTCAAGCGGTCGAAAAAAGAAATCGAAAAGTTGCGCAAACCTGTCTATGTGTCTGCGCCCGTGTACGTTTCCGTCAAAAAAATCGAACCCACATCCGCCGCTACCGAAGATGATGACCCCGACGCTATATCGTATTGAATATTAATAACTATAAAAATGGAATTAAAAACGCCTCTTTATGACTGCCACGTAGCCTGTGGCGGTAAAATCGTCCCTTTTGCAGGGTATCTGTTGCCGGTACAGTATCAAACCGGAATTATTGCCGAACATAACGCCGTGCGTAATGCCGCCGGACTGTTTGACGTATCACACATGGGAGAAATAATGTTTCGTGGCGACGACGCCTTGCAATGCCTTAACTATTTGCTTACCAACGACTTTTCGACGCTCGACGACGGACATATCCGTTACAGCGTAATGTGTAATCCGCAGGGCGGATGCCTCGACGATGTGCTTGTGTACCGCTTTTCGCACAACGAATATATGGTAGTTGTTAACGCTTCAAACCGACATTCCGACTACGAATGGATGAAATCAAACCTTATCGGCGCCGTATCAATAGAAGATATATCCGATACAGTGGCTCAAATCGCCTTGCAAGGGCCTGCAGCACACGAAATACTGACGAAGATATTCACACCGCAACTACCGTCAAAATACTATACCTTTACCCGTATATCCGAACCTTTCGATTGCCTCGTATCCCAGACCGGCTACACCGGTTCGGGCGGCTACGAAATATACTTGCCGACATCACAGGCGCCGACGATGTGGAACATTTTGTTGGAAGCAGGAAAGGAGTTCGGTCTTATTCCCTGCGGTTTAGGCGCCCGCGACACTCTGCGCCTCGAAGCCGCCATGCCGCTCTACGGACACGAAATGGATGAAACCGTTTCGCCGTTGGAAACAGGTCTCGACTTTGGCGTCAAGATGAACAAAACCGATTTCATCGGCAAGCAGGCATTGCTCAACATGGGCGCCCCGCGCCGACACCGCATCGGATTGAAGATTACCGGACACGGCATAGCACGCGAACATCAGGACGTATATCTTGGCGAGCGCCTCATAGGACACACTACCTCCGGCACTCACGCCCCTTATCTCAAATATCCAATAGCAATGGCGTTAGTAGCCACAGACGCGGTCGGTTCGCACGTAACAATCGACGTGCGCGGGCGCCGCATCGAAGCCGAAGTAGTAGCATTACCGTTTTATAAGAAATCATAATAATAAATAACAATGGAAAGACAATTTTTAAAAACCCACGAATGGGTAGAATTTTTGAGTGACACGACAGCGCGTATCGGCATCAGCGACTATGCGCAACATGAACTTGGCGACCTTGTGTTCGTTAATCTGCCGCAGGTAAACGATACCGTTACCGCAGGCGAGGCTTTCGGCGACGTAGAATCGGTCAAAGCCGTTAGCGACGTTATGTCGCCCGTTACAGGCACCGTGTCGGCTGTAAATGAAGAACTTATAGACAATGCAGCCAAAATCAACGAAGACCCTTACGGCAGCTGGTTTATCGAAGTGAGCGACGTTACGGCAAAAGGCGAACTGCTGTCAGCGGCTGATTATGAGGCATTTTGCGCAAAGGAGGGACATTGATGGGCAGTTATATTCCAAACAGCATTTCCGAACGTGCGGAGATGCTTCAAGCGATAGGGTTAGAAACCGTTGACGAACTCTTCGCGCAGATACCCGACGAACTCAAACGCTCTGCATTGCCATACAAAGGAATGTCGGAACTTGAAGTAAGCCGTTATATCAACTCGCTGGCAGACAAAAACATACGCTTCAAGACTATCTTTCGCGGAGCAGGTGCGTACAATCATTATATCCCTTCGATAGTGCGCAGTATCACCTCTAAAGAAGAGTTCCTGACAGCCTATACGCCTTATCAGGCGGAGATTTCGCAAGGTGTGTTGCAGTCGATATTTGAGTTTCAGACAATGATTTGCAACCTTACCGGCATGGACGCCTCCAACGCATCGGTCTATGACGGCGCAACGGCAGCGGCCGAAGCAGTGGCAATGTGCGTAGAGCGTAAAAAAACTAAAATGCTCGTTTCCGCTACTGCTAATATGATGACTATAAGAACAATGCAAACTTATTGCTATGCTTCGGGCGCGACAATCGAAATCATCCCCGCCGACAATAACGGTCAAACCGATATAGCATCACTTCGTAAGGCATTAGACGATACCGTCGCCGGTTTATATATTCAATCGCCTAACTATTACGGAATAATCGAAGACGCTACCGCATTGGGCGAAATAATACATCAAGCGGGCGGCAAATTCGTGATGGGCGTCAACCCAATATCGCTCGGCATAATCAAAACACCGGCCGAATGTGGGGCTGACATCGCTGTCGGCGACGGGCAACCGCTCGGAATGCCACTGTCGTTCGGCGGCCCGTATCTCGGATTTATGACTTCTACTGCGGCTATGCAACGCAAATTGCCCGGACGTATCGTCGGTGAGACTACCGATGTGGACGGTAAACGTGCTTTCGTACTTACCTTGCAGGCTCGCGAACAGCATATCCGCCGCGAGAAAGCCTCATCAAACATCTGCTCCAATCAGGCGTTATGTGCCATGACTGCCGCCGTTTACATGGCAGCGATGGGGCCGGCCGGAATACGCGATGTCGCCTCTCAATGCCTCTCAAAAGCACATTATGCTGCGGAAAAGTTTGGCGCCGTGAAAGGCTTCAATATCAGATACAAAAGCGATTTCTTCAACGAGTTCGTAACCGAATGTCCTGTCGAAGCCAACGAGATACTGACAAAACTTGAACACGAAAGCATACTCGGCGGCTACCCTGTCGAAAATAACGGCATACTGTGGTGCATCACGGAGATGAACACCAAAGCCGAAATCGACCGCACTGCGTTAGTGATTAGTGGACGGTAAACCCTTGCAGCGGTTTTTAAACCCTGCAAGGGTTTTGGGTACCGTCATTACCATTTTGTTTTTTGCTTAAAAATAATTATTTTTGCGGTGATTTTTAAAGGATACGGAAGATGAAAAGGAAAATATTTGTTTTAATTTTATCAGTTGCGGCATTAACGATTGGCTGCGATACGAAACCCAAACAAAAACCTGTTGTTGCGGACGACGTGCCGACTTTGCCCGAAGGCGCAATTCCAATCATGTACGACGGATTGATTTATTTGGAAGGAATGGTTGAGGGCGTGAAAGGCAACTTCATATTCGATACCGGAGCGCACAACCTCTATCTCGACAGCACGTGGTATGCCGACAACTCGTTTGACAACAATAGTTTTGCCAAAGGCAGTCTGCCCGGCACGGGTATTCGCCGACAAGAAGTCCGTCTTATTTTCGACACCCTTGAGTTTATCATTCAAAACCACGTTTACAAAACAAATATCGTCCCGATTTTTCAGTTGAAATCCATTTGTGGAGATATTTCGGACGGAATAGTAGGAAAGGAATGTTTTCGCTCACATGTAATGGAAATAAACTACACACGCGAATACATGAAACTGCACGAGAGTATAGATTCCGTTAATCTCGCCGATTATCAGCGCATACCTTTGACAAGGGATGACAACCGCCTGTATGTTCCCCTTTCGGTGGAAATTAATGATTCCTTGACCATCGACGGCAACTTTCTGCTTGACACCGGAGCCGGTATCGGCGTCTCCCTCACAAGCGTCATGGCAAAAAAATATCGTTTGAACAACATTCTCACTCGAAAAACCGAATACTTCACAGTTCAAGGCGGTGTTGGAGGAGAATCGAAAAGTTTCAGTTTCAGAGCCAAACGAATTAAAATTGGTGGCTTTCAGTTCGACGATGTTACGATGGGTTACAGTATCAACCGGACGGGCGCCATGTCGTCCGACAAATACGCAGGCTTGCTGGGAAACAAGATTTTGGAACGTTTTGACATCATCATTGACCTCATCAACGACGACTTATATCTGAAAGCAAACGAAAATTACGGAACTCCGTTTGTATTTCCGCGTTCGGGATTCGGATACGTTGGCAGAAGCAAAACGTATGGCTCGTGGATAGTATCCGGGATTTACAAGGATTCGAACGCCGAGAAGTCCGGATTGCAAATCAACGATAAAATCATAGCCGTTGACGGCAATAAAGTTCCCGAACTACCTTTCCGTTCCCTGAGAAAATACATCGAAAACCGGAACGACATTGAATTGACAATCGAAAGAAACGGAGAAACAAAAGTATTTCGATTTAAATTGGAACCCATACTTCAATAGATGTTAAGTTCCATAAGAGTCCGTAGTTAACAATGCCGCCAGTTCACTTCATTTTGTCAGCTTTTCCCGCACTTTCTCCGTCACATAATACACTATCGGCACAACTATCAGTGTCAGGAACATCGAACTGATTAGCCCGCCGATAATAACCCACGCTATGCCGTTTTTCCATTCCGCGCCCGCTCCCTGCGCAAGGGCGATGGGCAGCATTCCGACTACCATCGACAGGGTGGTCATCACTATCGGACGAAAACGCTTGCGGGTGGCTTCCGACAA
>JAITHS010000378.1 GCA_031279875.1 Tannerella sp. | reverse complement strand
AATATCTCTGTAACGATGCCGACTATATCCTCGTTGCATTCGGCTCATCGGCGCGAATATGTCAGAAAGCAATTGAAACGGCACGGGCTAACGGGCTGAAACTCGGGATGTTAAGACCTATAACTTTGTGGCCGTTTCCTACTACCGCTATCGTAAATTTGGTAGAGCGCGGTGTCAAAGGTATGCTGTCGGTAGAACTCAACGCCGGTCAGATGGTCGAAGACGTGCGCCTCGCCGTCAACGGCCGCATTAAAGTAGAGCATTTCGGACGTCTGGGCGGTATAGTTTTTACCCCCGACGAAATAGTTAACGCTGTAAAGGAGAAACTGTTATGAAGCGCGGTGGTCGTTTGGACGGGATATTGACCCTACTTTTCATGCTACTTGCCGTCGGAGCAGTGGTGTGTTACTTCGTAGCCGACGACAATCCGGCCGTCTATCTTACGCTTGGATGCATAGCAATATTATTGCGCATCGTTCACTATATTATGCGTTTTTTTTAATGTTCGTTAATTTTCGTGATTGATTCGATGCTCGCTTTGAGCAGTATGATTTTCTCTTCTGCCTGTGCTTTTTTATTGCGCTCGTTTTCAACTATTTCGGGCTTGGCATTGGCTACGAAACGTTCATTGTCGAGTTTCTTCATTACCGATTCCAGAAAGCCTTCCTGATATTTCAGTTCGGCGGTAAGTTTTTTCAGTTCTTCTTCGACGTTTATCAGGTCGCCTATCGGAACGGCGTATTCGCAGGTGCCGACCATAAACGACGCCGCGCCGGACGATTTCTCATCGACGGTTTCTATCGCTACATTCGCTAATTTTGAGACGATTAGATTGAATGTGGCGTCATGTTCCTGTCCGGCGGAAACCTGTAATGTCATCTGTTCTTTGGGAGAGATGTTTTTTTGTTGTCTGACGGTGCGGATGCCGGCGATGATTTGTTTTGCCGTCTCAAAACCGTTCAGCATCGGTTCGCAGATAAAATCCGTCGGTTCGGGAATAGCGGCGGTCATAATGCTTTCGCCTTCTGCGCGTTGTTCTATTGACTGCCACAGTTCTTCGGTTATAAAAGGCATGAACGGATGAAGCAACCGCAGCAGCATATCAAAGAAGTAAATTGTTGAGTCATAAGTCTTTTTGTCTAACGGCTTGCCGTATTCTGGCTTTATGGCTTCGAGATACCATGCCGAAAACTCGTCCCAGAACAGTTTATAGACTTCCATCAAAGCCTCTGATATTCTGTATTTTGAGAACAGGTCGTCCATCGTGTTGACGGTCTTAAACAGGCGCGAATAAAACCATTCAACGGCTATGCGATTGCCTTCCGGCTGCTCCGTATCAACCGTTTCCAAGCCTTGCGTCATGCGGAAAGCGTTCCAAATCTTGTTGTTGAAATTACGTCCCTGTTCGCAGAGTGCTTCGTCGAACGGCAAATCGTTACCCGCAGGCGACGACAGCAACATCCCCATACGAACGCCGTCGGCGCCATATTTCTCCATCAGCGCGATAGGATCGGGCGAGTTGCCAAGCGATTTCGACATCTTACGACCAATTTTATCGCGCACAATACCGGTAAAATAAACGTTTTTAAAGCAAGGCTGTTGGCGGTACTCAAATCCCGATATTATCATCCTTGCGACCCAGAAAAAGATGATTTCGGGCGCCGTAACGAGATCGTTGGTAGGATAATAATAGTTAATATCTTCATTATCAGGATTATTGATACCGTCAAAAACGGATATAGGCCACAGCCACGACGAGAACCATGTGTCGAGGCAGTCTTCGTCTTGACGGAGTGAAAACTTCTTGTCTTTCAGTTCGGGAAATTTCGTTATTACTTTTTCCCTTGCTTCTGCTTCGGTTTCCGCTACTACGAAACCATAATTTTTGTATTCTTTTGACATATATTTTTTTATTTTTTGACTGTCTTTCTTGCGATAAAACTTACTCCTAATGAAATGTTAAAAAAGTTTCCGGTTATCTTTCCGGCGTGCTTTGTCGGCATTCCGTACATAATTGCCAGACGTAAAGGCATATATCCGCCGGCATTGGCTGTTCGTCTGATTTTATAATCGAGATTTACGCCTGCAATGTACGTAAAAAGGTCGGTTTCTTGTATATCAAATTCCGGATGATCCTCTTCATATTCCATATCGGGGCCATACATATTAACTCCAACACCGACAAAAGGATAGACGCTGATTGACTTTTTATTTGCCACATCAAATCCCAACGCTGCATATGCGGTGCCTGAACTTGATTTGCTGCCTTTATACCAGTTATCTATATCTTTTTTCAGTTTGGGAGATGCCAATACCGCTTCTAAAAACAATGCCGTTCGTTTGTAAAAGCCCGAAAAGCCGAATTGAAAAGAAGCCGCATCGGTAAAATAATTTTTATAATTTCCCGTATGTCCGAAATATCCGAGCAAAAACTCGCATGAAAAGCCCAAATCTGAAAGTTTTGTTTCAAATAAAATGTTATCATGAACATATCCGGCATATTTTGAAGCGGGATATGTTGTCAGAAAAGCATTACTTCTGTTGTTTAGATTATTTTGTACGGAATCGGCGTTTGCTATGCCTTGCCGCACATCCGAATGCATAAAAATACCATCAATAACTAATATCAGGACTTCTTTTTCTTCTTCCTGCAAATAATCGGCAAGACGTATTTCGGTAAATGAAACAGGCATGATAGCGTAATATTTTTCCGTCAGTTTCATTGCAAAACCATCTTCATCAGGGTAAATTTTCTTTGTTACCAGATGTTGATTTCGTATTTTTCCGATAGAATCGGTATAGTATATTTCTTGCAAAGCATCCTGATAATGTTGCAGATAAACCGACATAATAAGCGTTTCATACGGCGTAAATGCGGCATAATCGGCGTTAGCGACCGTATCTCGCAAATACAGATAGTAAGTATCGGCTTGTTGCAAATCGTTGTCAAGGAGCGATTCGAGCAACAACTGTCTGCCGCGTTTGATTGCCTCCGCCGTTGTAGGTTTAGCGTCGAAAATACGGTTGAAGTCTTGTGCCGAAACTGTTGTACAACAAGTTATTACAACTGATAGAAGAAACGTTTTCATATTGTCTTCTCTTCCTCTACAAAATATGCCGGTATGCGATGCCCCCACCACAGTTGGCGGCTGATGCACCAGTCTTTGACGTTTTCCATCCAGTGGCGGTAGGTGTTTTTGAATTTGGCGGGATAAAACTTGATAGTATCGTCCATCACCGCTTCGAGAGCCGGACGTGCGAGGTCTTCCATCTTCAAGAACCACTGCATCGACAGTTTTGGCTCGATAGGTACGTCGGTACGCTCCGAAAAGCCTACTTTGTTGGTATAATCTTCAACTTTGTCTAACAGTCCGGCAGCGTCAAGGTCTTTGACAATCTGTTTGCGCACGGCAAAGCGCTCCATGCCGACATAAATCTGCCCTGCTTCGCTTATTGTGCCGTCGGGATTGAAGATGTCGATAGTTTCGAGACCGTACTTTTCGCCCAGCATATAGTCGTTGACGTCGTGCGCGGGCGTTACTTTCAAACATCCGGTACCGAACTCAATATCAACATATTCGTCTTCAATAACAGGTATTTCGCGGTTGATAAGCGGCACGATTACACGTTTGCCGCGAAGATGAGCGGTTTTTGTATCCAAAGGATTGATACACATCGCAGTATCGCCCATAATCGTTTCGGGACGTGTAGTAGCAACAACGGCAAAACCGTCTTCGCCGACAATTTTATATTTGAGATAAAAAAGAAGCCCTTGCTGTTCCTTATAAATCACTTCCTCGTCAGACAGTGCGGTAAGCGCTTTCGGATCCCAGTTTACCATTCTCACGCCGCGATAAATCTTACCTTTATTATAGAGGTCAACAAACACTTTGATAACCGATTCCGAGCGTTTATCGTCCATCGTAAAGCATGTACGGTCCCAATCGCATGAAGCGCCGAGTTTCTTCAATTGTTCGAGGATGATGCCGCCGTGTTTGTGAGTCCATTCCCACGCATGTTGGAGGAATTGTTCGCGCGTAAGGTCTGTCTTTCTGACGCCTTCGGTAGCAAGTTTGGCTACTACTTTCGCTTCGGTAGCGATAGAAGCGTGGTCGGTACCCGGCACCCAGCAGGCGTTTTTGCCTTGCATGCGCGCACGACGTACCAAAATGTCTTGTATCGTATTGTTTAACATGTGTCCCATGTGCAACACGCCCGTAACATTAGGCGGCGGGATTACTACCGTAAAAGGCTCGCGTCCGTCGGGTTTGGAAGCAAACAACCTGTGCTGCTGCCAATACTGATACCATTTGTCTTCGACCTCTGTCGGGTCGTATTTTGATGCTAAATCCATAAACTTAAACCAAGAATTTCGGCCGCAAAGGTAGTGAAAAAAAATAAGAATTAAAAATTAGGGGACGAGGGGAGAATTATAAAGGGAACCTCTAAAAATTGATTTTTTCGAGGCCTGCGACTGAGGAAAAAGCGGAGTTTACTGACGTAAATGAGCATTTTGACGAAGGCGCAAAACGAAGAAAAAACAATTTTTCGAGGTTCCCTAAAGTCGGAAATTATCCGAGTTTATAAATTCCGCCCGGGAAAGAGCGAATGAGACCTTCGAGTTCGAGTTCGAAAAGCATCGAAGAAAGTTTATGGACAGGCATGTTCAGTTCGGCAGCGAGAATGTTGATTTGAATTTCTCCTTTGCTCTGCAATGTGCAAATCACGGGATGGTCGCTTTTAGCAAACAGTTCGGGTTGAACATTTTTAGAGACTTTGTTGAGGTCGATATCCCAGCAAAGCGCTTTAATGAGGTCTTCGGCAGATGTTATC
>JAITHS010000330.1 GCA_031279875.1 Tannerella sp. | reverse complement strand
ACGTACAGGGCATTCGTCATTGCGAGGTACCACTAACCACAAACCACTACAAGGGTTGAACATCCAAACCGCTTGCAGGGTTCTAAAACCACTGCAAGGGTTTTGGGTACCGTCATCTTGATTTTGTTCACTTTTTCATGCAACGTTTTCACTTTTTTTACATCTATACAATATAATTAAACCCATTAAACATATTGATATGAAAAATTATTTCTTTATTGCTCTTGCTCTGTCCGTAATGTCATGCTCCAACACTATTACCGACAACGACAGTTACGAAAACCTGCCCGACGCAGAGCCGATTGCTCTGACGCTACCCGAAAAGGCAACAAGCGACAACCGTTTTGCTCTTGATTTGTTTCTTTCGACATGCAAATTCGCCCCCAAAACGGAAAACGTATTCATCTCGCCATTGAGCGTCAGTATGGCATTAAGTATGACGCTCAACGACGCCAGAGGCGAAACAGCCCACGAAATGCTAACATCTCTGCATCAGGAAGACTATTCGATTGACGACATCAACGAACACAATCGTGCGCTGCGCAACGCACTGTTGAAAGTCGATCCTTCGACCGAACTCTCAATCGCCAACTCAATCTGGTACAAAACAGGCTTTCCGGTTCTCTATCAGTTTATTCAAACAAACGTTCAAAACTATGACGCCGAAGTCAAAGACCTCGACTTTACCAAGCCCACAGCCGTAGAACAAATCAACGGATGGTGCGCCCAAAAAACCAAAAACAAAATCCCCGAAATCATCACCGAAATCCCCGCTTCGGCAATAATGTATCTCATCAATGCCGTTTATTTCAAAGGGATATGGAAAATGCAATTCAAAGAATCGGACACGAAAAAAGAAACTTTTTATCTCTCCGACAACACAACCGTCAAAGCCAACATGATGCGCCTCTCCGCTATCTTCAACTTTACTGCCGACGATATCGCCGGTTATCTCGAACTGCCCTACGGTAATCAGGCTTTCAGTATGATCATCGCACTGCCCAATGCCGACAAAACAATCGACGACATAACATCAAATCTCAACAGCCACTACTGGAACACGATAATCGGCAATCTTTCGGGATGCAAAATCAATCTTCAACTGCCGCGTTTCAAAACAGAATGCAAATATAAGATGAAAGAAGAAAAAATCCTGCCCGACATGGGTATGAACATTCCTTTCGGCGCGTCGGCCGATTTCAGCGGCATTTGTACCACACAGCCGCTGAACATCAACGAAGTGATACACAAAACGTTTGTAGAAGTCAACGAAAAAGGCACCGAAGCGGCTGCTGTTACGGCTGTGGAAATGGATCTTACCTCCGGCGGACAAGCAGCTCCAATTAATTTTACCGTCAACAAACCGTTTATCTTCGCCATCCGCGAGCGCAGCACCGGCGTCATACTGTTTATCGGCAAAATTGAGAAAGTTATCTAACAAATAATAATTCCGATCTTTTTACGTTCTACCGATAAAAAGCAATCGGAATGAAAACAATAACTTTCAGCGCAAGCGCAAGCGCATTAGGCGCAAAAATAACAACTTTATCGACACGTATGCCGGTCAGCATATTAATGGTCGGCTGGATATCCGCTCTGGCTTGGATCAGTATTAATGTCGATAGTTTCAATATGCCGTTCAACGCTATGGCTTTCGGCGTAACAGGCTTGTTTATCAGCACAGTAGCAGCACTATGGCTCGAAGACAACCTTAAAAACGCACTCATGAGACATCTCACGACACTCATGCTCGTACTCTTATGGGGCGTGTACTGTTTGTTTCTGCCGTCGGAAATAATTCACACTCCTGTTGCCGTTATAGAGCGTATTTTCGGCATCAGCGCAGCGATCTTTATTGCGTTTTTCTTTATCTCTTTCCTTAAACGCAGCGACGACCGACCTTATTGGAGATTTTCATTTGAAACACTCTTGCAGTTGGGAGTAGCGGCGTCATTCGCGATTGTTTTGTATGGCGGATTATGCTTTGCAGTATGGGCTATCGACAAACTTTTCGACATCTACATCAGCCATAAAGCGTACTTAAATCTGGCTGTCGCATGTTTTATGATGTTTGCACCGCTGTATTTTATGGTAAACATCCCTTCAAAAAAAGAAAAACACAACCTCGACGTATTCTCAAACAAACTGCTCAAAATCTTCGGTTTATACATCCTAACGCCGATTTTGGCGATCTATATGCTTATCCTTTACGCCTATCTCGTTCGGATAATCACGACCTGGACTTTGCCCGACGGATGGGTTTCGTGGCTCGTTTCGGCTTTATCGCTCGGCATATTGCTTGTTATCAATGTAGTATATGCGCTTCGATTCGAGGGAAACAGGTTTGTAATGTGGCTTTCGCGATATGCAGGCTTGTTAGTGTTGCCGCTGCTGATTTTGATGACTGTCGGCATCATTCGCCGTTTCAACGATTACGGACTGACTGTTAACCGTTTATATATCTTATTGCTAAACATCTGGTTTTATGGCATTTTCATTTATCTTTACATTTCAAAAGCGAGACTGATAAGGTGGATATTGATTTCGGCATCGTGCCTTGCTTTGCTGTCGTCAATCGGGCCATGGAGTTTCACTTCCGTTACGCAGCGATATATAGTCAGTGATATTAATAACATGCTGTCTGGCAGGCAATTACAATTCGCCGGCTATACTCCTCTTTGGATTGATTCTATTGCTCCGTCGATGAAAAAACAAATCCGCGAGCGCCTAACATACCTGCATAATAATTACGGACAGGAAAGTATCCGGCCGTTTTTTGCTGATCCTGTGGAAAATATGTTCCTGCCGGAGATATTTGCAAGCGCGCATCTCGCCGAATTGAAAGGCTATAATTCGGCGCTCAAAAGCGACCCTTTTGCGTACTATTCCGACAGTTCGGTTTATATCAACATTCGCGATTATACTGTTGGTGTAGCCATTTCATGGAACATGCACCAAAATCGTGAAACGAACAACGTTCACATCACCACGCAAGAAAACAATCTTATAATGAGTGTTTTACCTGATGACAACCGGATTTCGTTCCCTTTAAGCGCCGAAGTCATTGATACCCTTCTACACAACATCAATCAACCCAGACCGGTATTAGTACTTGCGTCAGGCGATTACATGCTGACTGTCAATAAGATAACAGGCACTTATTATGCTTTCAAAGACAGCCTTGCGGTGGAGGATATGACGGGATTTTTATTGAAAAAATAAAGGGAACTTTATCTGTATCCGTTCCACCGTATAACATCTTCCGGCTTTTTTCTCTTCTTTTCTCTCTGTTTATCAGCGGAATAGCCGAGCGAGATAAGTAGCGCGATACGTCGATTGTCGGGTATGTTGAGTACCTGTCGTACTTGTTTCTCATGGTAACTTTCGAGCATACAAGAGCCAAGTCCGAGATCGGCGGCTTGCAGACAAAGATGCGCGGCAACAATTCCCATATCAAGCGATGTGAAATCGATCTGACGCACAACGACGCCAATGCGCGAAATCAACAGCGGTTTTTCAGCCACAAGAGCAATAACTACCGGCGCTTGCCTGACAAAATCGCCTCCCATACGGAAGCATGCGTCGGCAAGACGGTTTTTCATTTCCGGCTCATCCACAACGACAAACGTCCAACTCTGCGCATTGTTTGCCGACGGTGCAAGTCGTCCGGCATTCAGCACCGTTTCTATTTTCTCACGTTCAACCGCCCTGTTTTCATACGCACGGTCGCTCTGACGAATTTTTATAAGTTCTTTGAAGTCCATAATCTTATATTTTGTTATATATCACATTGGGAATCAGTCTGATAGCAAAATGTATCAATCGCCAGCGTTTTGTGATACAAACGGTTCTCTTTTTGGCTTTGATAGCGCTGTATATTTGCTTTGCGGCTTTTTCGACCGACGCCATCCAAAAGACGCCTTCGCCTTGCGCCAATGCGGTATCCACGAAGCCGGGTCGAACGTCGGTAATGATAATATTTTTACGTGAAGCGACTGCTTTTTGCTTCAAGCCTTCGAGATAGTTGATTTGATAGGCTTTTGAGGCATTGTAGGCCGGTGCGAAGCGCATGCCCCGCAAGCCGGCAACAGACGTGATGGCGACTAAATGACCGACGGCGTGGCGCTCGAAATACTTGTAAGTCCAATCGGCGACACACGTATATCCGACTACATTGGTGTAGATGGCGGGCAGTTCGGTCTCGAAATCCAATGACGGATTGCGAGTGCCTGTCCCCGAATTGATTACGAGCAAGTCTAACCCGCCCCCAAGTTCTTCAACAAGCGATTCGAGCGTAGGGACGATGCTTTCGAGATTACAAACGTCAAGTGTGCGTAAGACGAAACAGTCCGGACGTTGCGACCTCAATTCTTCGAGCAATGCAGTACGCCTGCCGGTAATACCGACACGATAACCATCCGCTGCCAGAATTTCCGCCAACCCCCTGCCTATACCCGACGTCGCACCTATGATTATTGCTTTCTTGTTCATAATAAGCGAATTATAATGTTGTTAATAA
>JAITHS010000365.1 GCA_031279875.1 Tannerella sp. | reverse complement strand
GAAGATATAATCAAGTGATATTTATTGTGAAATCTTCAGTTCTTCGATAATTCGCGGGCATTTGCCCCACTTGTCAATCATCCAGAGAACGTAGCGAATATCCACGCTGATAGTGCGTTGCAGTTCGGGTTCAAATACTATGTCGCCGCTCATTGCTTCCCAGTTGCCGTCGAAAGCAAGTCCGATGACACGCCCGTTACCGTCAAATACAGGGCTGCCGGAGTTGCCGCCGGTGATGTCATTGTTTGACAGGAAGCACAGTTGCAGTTCGCCCTTGCTGTTGGAATATGAGCCGAAGTCGCGCCGTCTGACGAGGTCTAAAATTTCGGGTTGCAGGTAAAACTCATAACTGTCGGGGTCTTCTTTTTCGAGCAGTCCCAGATGTGTAGTATAATAATCGTACCATGCGGCGTCGTAAGGGCGGTATCCTTTGATAGAGCCGTAGCTGAGGCGCATGGTAAAATTGGCGTCGGAGTAAAAAACGCTGTCGGGATACATCTTGGCGAGGGCTTCAAAATATAGCCGTTCGGCATTGTCGGTGCCGTAACTTGCTTCGTTGATATCCTGTGCCAGCGACATTGTAGTCATCAGAGATGAAAACGCCAGCAGCGAAGCGGCATCTTTCTTCTCAAACTTTTTCATCTTCTTCTCGTTTTTGAGAAGTTCTACGATAGATTCTTCGTTGAGAAGTTTCGTTGTTGCAAACATATCGGCGGCATAACGGTCATAATCACCCTTATATTTCTTGTCGATAGCGGGAAAAACGTCCGGCAGATATTCGGCAGGGAGGTTTTGTTTAGCCGTTTTCATCATTGCGGCAAGCGTTTTTTGGTCTAATGCCGCGTCATAATCTTTAAAAAACGGACGTATGCGTTCATTGAGAATATCTTCAATATCAACCGTCGAGAGGTCGCGATTGTCGATTTGACCTATCATGCGGGCGAGGCGTATAATTTCTGCTCCGTTGGCAAAAGCCTCCGTCAGAGTTGTCAGATATTTACGGTATTTGTCGGATGCTTCGAAGCCTTTTTGCAAGTCGCTCAACACGTTAGCATATTTTTCGTTGCCCTCGGCGGCGGCCCATTTTGCAAAAGCCTCTTCCGAAATCTTTTTGCGCTCTATGACGTTAAGATTGGCTATGCCGCGATTCATGCCGATAGAATTTTTCCAGTAATTTGAACTCGAAGCATACTTGGAAGCATACTTTATTCGGACGGCATCGTCGGCTTGCATTGCTTCCATCCATATTTTCTGTTTAACGCCGCGCACTTCGATACGTGGTGTGTTGATGCTTTCGACCCGCTGCTTGACGCCCCACGACGACAGATAGCGGTCGGTGCTGCCCGGAAAACCTATCGTCATAGCGTAATCACCTTCGTTGTAGCCCGACGAAGATATTTCGGCAACATAGCGCGGGCTGTACGGTTTGTTGTCGGCGGCATACTCGGCAGGTTTGTTGTCGCTGTCGGCATAGACGCGAAATACCGAGAAGTCGCACGTATGGCGCGGCCACATCCAGTTGTCGGTGTCGCCGCCGAACTTGCCGATAGTAGCGGGCGGAGCAAATACGAGGCGCACGTCGCGAAACACGTCATATACAACAAGATAGTACTTGTTATTATTATAAAACGGTACTATGTCGATGTGTTGAAACTGACTTTTGCCGTATTTTTTCATTATTTCCGTTGAAATGGAATCGGCTGCTACTACGCGGTGATATTCATCTTCGATGTCGGAAATCAATGGGACGATGCTGTCGGTTACATCTTCTATTTCTCTCAAATATCTGACCGACAACCCTTCTACGGGCAGTTCCTGCTCGCCGGATTGGGATACGAAGCCGTTTTTGAGATAGTCGTTCTCGACGCTGCTGAGCTTTTGCAACGAACCATAGCCGCAGTGATGATTGGTAAATATCAATCCCTGTTCGGATACCGTAATTCCGGTACATCCACCGCCGAAAATCACTACCGCACCGGCTAAACAGGGGTTTGTTTTGTCATAAAGAAACGAATTGTCGGGTTTGAAACCTAATTCTTTCATTCGCGCCAAACTCTGCGCGTTAAGTTCGTTAATAATCCACATACCTTCGTCGGCATGAGCATAAAACGTTTGGATTAGTAAGAGTATCAATACTCTAACGAAATTTTTTGATGTCATGAATACTGTGATGTTTTAATAAATAGGGTGCAAAGGTAGTATTTATTTTTTTATTTCCAATAATTCACGCCTCAATCTCTCCTTCAAAAACAGTAACAGCCGGTCCGGTCATTTGCAAGTGGTTGTTGTCGTCCAACATGATGTTGAGTACGCCGCCGTCCATCTCTATGGCAGCTTGGCGGGACGTTTTACCGAGTGCGGCGCATACGGCAAGAGTTGCGCAGGCGCCTGTTCCGCACGCCATCGTGATACCCGATCCGCGTTCCCACACGCGCATGCGTACATTATTAATATCGCGTACTTCTGCAAACTCTACGTTGGTATGGTCGGGAAAAAGCGGGTTGGTTTCGATCGGTGGACCAACAACCGGCAGGTCGATCAACGAAATGTTGTCGGTAAAAATAACGAAATGCGGATTGCCGACAGATGCTTTGATACCGACAAAAGATTTTCCCGCTGCCGTAACGGTCAGGAAATCAGTATCAACAACGGCTATTCCCATATCTACGGTAACCGATTGAACCCTCTCGTTGTCGATATTGAGATGAATAGTTTTGATGCCCGACAAGGTTTCGAGAGTAATAGTGTTTTGAGATGTAAGTCCTTGATCATAAACGTATTTGCCTATACAGCGTGAGGCATTGCCGCACATCATGGCTTCGGAGCCGTCGGCGTTGAAAATACGCATACTGAAATCGGCTATCTCGGATTTACCTATCAACACTAACCCGTCGGAGCCGATACCTTTGTGCCTGTCGCTCCAGATACGAGATTTTTCTTCGGGGTTTTCGATGCTGTAAATCATCGTGTTAACGTAAATATAATCGTTACCTGCCCCGTGCATCTTATGAAATTTAATTTTTTGTGTCATATTTTTAATTTTTTATAAACATTCTCCTTTTTTATACGATTCAAAAATGTAAGGAGGATTTTCGTAATACAAACTGCTGTTAAAATCTTCTATTCTACGCGAAAGCCATGAATTGTAAACTTCCGTCAGCGCA
>JAITHS010000251.1 GCA_031279875.1 Tannerella sp. | reverse complement strand
ATTGTTGGTTCCCGTAGCAGGTGAGATGGTCAGCCAACAGGCATCGCAACTTGCCGTCCAATTGATATTAGACGTTACCGTAACGTTTTTCGAGTTGCTTGATGCCGCGACATTCAGTGTGTATGCGGAAAGCATCATCTCAGGTTCTACTCCCTGTGTTACTGTAATCGTTCGCATGATATGGCTTTCGTTCGTTCCGTTCACCATTATGAAGGCTGTGCGAGAGCGATTTTCCTTGTGAGGTGATACCGATATGCTCAATGTGTCGTTATTGACGCCCGACCCAGGTGAGACCGTCAGCCATGTAGCGTCGCAGCGTGCCGTCCAATTGATATTTGATGTTACCGCAATGCTGTTTAAACCGCCCGATGCCGCTACATTCAGCGTATATGTGGGGAGCGTCAGCGAGGGTGGCAGTACGGGTGCGGGCGACTGTGTAACAAGTATATTAGACGTGATACCGTTTCCTTTCACATACACGAGTGCTGCGCGAGAGAAGTGTGTCTCGTTTGCTTCGGTAGATATGATCAGAGTGCCGTTGTTTTCACCCGACGATGGGGAGACTGTTACCCACGTTACGCTGCTACTTGCCGTCCAACCGGTATTTGACGTTACATCAATGCTGTTCGACCCGCCCGTTGACGCTACATACAGCAATCTTGTAGAGAGCGTGAGCAATGGTTCCTCGACTGTTTGCATCGCTGTAATACCTTTCGTCGGCATAGATAGAACCGTCTGTGTCGACAGCAATATACACAAGCCGCACAGCAGGGCAACCAATCTCATACGCGCAATATGCGCACACAAAGTAAATCTCTTTTTGTTCATATATGTATTTTGTTTTAAAATGAAAATTTTAGTACGCTCTCGCAAATACAACCCTCTGCGCTGACGGTTTGCCGGTAACCATGCACTTGCCGGCAATTTTGTCGCCCTCGAAAGGAATGCAGCGGATAGTCGCTTTGGTCTCATTTTTAATGAGTTCCTCTGTTTCGGGCGTGCCGTCCCAGTGGCACAGGAGGAAGCCGCCTTTTTCGATTTCTTCCTTAAACTCGTCGTAGGTATCGACCGGACGGGTTACGGAAGCGCGGTAATCGTATGCTTTGCGGTAGATATTTGTTTGAATATCAGTCAATAAATCCTGTACGCGAGTAGCGATATTTTCGACCAACACAGTCTCTTTGGTCAGAGTATCGCGGCGGGCTATTTCGATAGTGCCGTTCTCAATGTCGCGACCGCCAAGCGCCAAGCGCACCGGTACGCCTTTGAGTTCGTATTCGGCAAACTTCCACCCCGGTTTCCTGTTGTCGGAATTGTCATACTTAACGCTGATACCCAGCGATTTAAGTTGCACAACTATTTCTTCTGCTTTTGCGTTAATGATAGAAAGTTGGTCGGCATTCTTATATATCGGCACTATAACTACCTGATATGGAGCGAGTTTTGGTGGCAAAACGAGACCGTTATCGTCGGAATGGGTCATAATCAAAGCCCCTATCAAACGTGTAGAAACGCCCCATGACGTTGCCCATACGTATTCTTCGCTGTTCTCTTTGGTTATAAATTTGACGTCAAAAGCTTTGGCGAAATTTTGCCCTAAAAAATGCGATGTGCCTGCCTGCAAAGCTTTTCCGTCCTGCATGAGAGCTTCGATACAATACGTTTCCAAAGCGCCCGCGAAGCGCTCGTTAGCCGACTTGACACCCTTGATGACGGGAATAGCCATAAAATCTTCGGCAAATGAAGCATAAACATTCAACATTCTTACCGTTTCCTCTTCGGCTTCCTCGCGGGTAGCATGAGCGGTATGTCCTTCCTGCCAGAGAAACTCTGCGGTACGGAGAAACAGCCTCGTCCTCATTTCCCACCGCACCACGTTAGCCCACTGATTACACAGAATCGGCAGGTCGCGATAAGAATGAATCCAGTTTTTGTACGTATTCCAGATAATTGTTTCCGATGTCGGGCGAACGATTAGTTCTTCTTCCAACCGTGCGGCAGGGTCAACTACGACGCCGCCGCCATTGGGGTCATTTTTCAGCCTGTAATGCGTTACAACGGCGCATTCTTTCGCGAAACCCTCTACATGGTCGGCTTCGCGGCTCAAAAACGATTTGGGGATAAAGAGCGGAAAATAAGCGTTTTGATGTCCCGTCGCCTTAAACATATCGTCAAGAGCGCGCTGCATCTTTTCCCAAATCGCATAGCCGTAAGGTTTGATGACCATACAGCCGCGCACAGCCGAAGTTTCAGCCATGTCAGCCTTTATTACAAGGTCTTGATACCATTGCGAGTAGTTCTCGCTTCGCGATGTTAATTCTTTAATTTCTATTGCCATAAATATTTATTGTTTAATGTTTTCGATTTATCTTGACCTTATCTCACGACGCATGAAAGAGTAGTATCCGAGGGCGAAGAGCAGTATGCTGCCTGCTACCAAAACCGTTACGTGAGGCCATACCATCAATACGCTTTGACCTAACGGCAGCGATGTCGGCAAGGCGCCGATAGTTTGCTCGGTAGTAAAAAAGCCGATGCGTGCTTCGGGAACGAGAAGCGTACCGGTCGCTTCGGTAAACATGTAGCAAGGGTTGAAACGCATCAGTTCGAGCATGAAGTTTTGAAACGCAGTAGCTTGTACTTCGCTTGTTATCTGATGTTTGGTTAGTATTCCGCGAGCTACGAGGTTAAGTATGATATTATAAAATATCGTAAAAAACAGCCATACGGCTATTCCCGACAATGCGGAAGTGGCGGCTTGGCGGAATTTGACCGAGAAAAACAACGACAGATTAAGCCAGAACGCTACATATACTATATTGAGAAGCGTAAAACTGATAAGTCTCATCACCTCGTCGAACGTAGGCGGGATGCCGACCGACGCTAATCCCCATCCGAAAACGGTCAGTGTGAGCAGCATAAAAAGCGCTCCTATAACCGTCAGCGAGGCTGTAAATTTGGATATAATGATATAGTCGCGATAGACGGGCTGTGAGAGCATTCGGCTGAGGGTACCTCTGTTATGTTCGGAGTTGATAGCGTCGAAGCCGAGACTGATGCCCAGCAACGGTCCGAGATAGCCTACCATATCGGTAAACGAAAAATGCGAGCCGTCGCCTACTGTAAAGAGCCTCAAAAAGAAGAAGCCGTCATCGCCGGAGAGTTTTTTTACTTCTTCGGCAAAACCGCTCAACGAAGTATAAATAGAGCCGAGACATGCAAAAATTATCACTATAAAGAGGATAATAAAGCGCCATGAGCGGACATAATCGCCGAGTTCTTTACTTATCATAACGACAAGCGGATGCTGCGACACGGTCGATGGTTTGCGTTCCGGGAAAAGACGTTGTTTAGGGAACCTCGAAAAATTGTTTTTTCTTCGTTTTGCTCCTTCGTCAAAATGCTCATTTACGTCAGTAAACTCCGCTTTTTCCTCAGTCGCAGGCCTCGAAAAAATCAATTTTTGGAGG
>JAITHS010000224.1 GCA_031279875.1 Tannerella sp. | reverse complement strand
GTCCCATGCGGGACTATTGTAGATATGACTCTTCTCACCGGAGACTAAAGTCACCGGTTAATAAAGTGTCGTCCCTGCGGGACTTCGTGGTACATATTCGTTAGTGGTTAGTGGTTAGTGGTTAGTGGTTAGTGGTTAGTGGTTAGTGGTTAGTGGTTAGTGGTTAGTGGTACCACGTCATAGCGAGGGCATTAACGTGCAGGGCATTCGTCATTGCGAGAAACGAAGCAATCCGGATAAAAACCTGTAAATCCTGCCTCTCCTGCAATCCTGTAATTTCCGGATTGCTTCGTTCCTCGCAATGACGTGGTACATGTTTTCTGGATTGCTTCGTTCCTCGCAATGACGTGGTACTTTCTGCCTTCTCAAAACCGCTTGCAGGGTTTAAAACCACTGCAAGGGTTCGTGGTACCGTCATCCTATTTCGTTTGGTTGTATCATGTACATTCGCAATGACGATCACCCATAATTTTCAACTTTCAACCCTCAATTTTCAATTAATTGTCTCTCCGGCTTCAGAATAATTTGCATATAAAAACCAGACAATCAACCAACTAACAAAAACATGTTTTATAACATTGTTGTTAAACATATAAAAAATGTTAGTAAAAAAAAAAAAAACGTTTATATTTGCGGCGATTTTCAAACACAAAATAACAAATTCGCCTATGAAAAAAGTTTTTAATGTAAAGTTTTTATTACCGTTGTTTATAGTAACGGTAATTGTTCAGATGCTTTTTTATTCATGTGAAGACGATGATAAAAAAGTAATTGTTTACGATCCGTCAAAGCCTGTTGAGCTGACCTCGTTTCGTCCCGATTCGGGAAGGATAAGGGAAATGGTGCTTGTGGACGGAAAGAATTTCGGTAGCGACGCTTCAAAAATCAAGGTTTTTTTCAACCAGAAAGAAGCAAGAGTATTGTCATCTACCGGAGAACGAATTTTAGCGTTAGTACCTCGCCTGCCCGGAGACACTTGCATCCTGACGGTAGAAGTGGAAGACCAGAAGAAATCGTTCGACAACTATTTTCGCTACAAAGTTGAAGCATCCGTAACAACCCTTGCCGGCAACGGAACGGCGGCGCTGGTAACAACATCTCTTGACCAGTCGCAGATAAATCCGGTCTATATGTGTGTGGATCAGAACTTTAACATTTTCGTAACAGTGCCGGAAAACGACGCTTTAGTCAAAATCAGCGAACTGGAAAACTCCATTCAGGTAATGGCAACCAATGCACAAGGCATCAATCATCGTTGCACTCCTACCGTACATCCCGAAACAAATGTGCTGATGATGGGGGCGCAGGGCAGCAATACCCGCGATCGTTTTGTATTTTGTGACCCGCAAGCAGGATGGGTACCCAAAATATATTTTATCAAAAACTGGAACCTGAACGGTTTTACAGCCGTGCCGACTAACAGCGATGACGAAACCCATTTTCATTGTTGCTATTGCGAAGCAGACGGTTTCTATTATGCCCGTTATGCTTCCGGACAAATCGTAAAGATAGACTCCAAAACGTGGGATGCAACCATAGTCGGCTTAACGCCAAGAGGTTATACCTACGGACTTGCTCTTCACCCTGTCAACAAATCGGAGATGTGGTTTGCTTACTGTTCGGCAGGAAGTCCTCCGGGTGATGTGCGACATAGTCTTTGCATGATAGATCTGCAAAATCCGCCACAAACCGCTTCGCCTACAGACCCCGATTTCCACAAATTGTCGGGTCCCACCGCCGGCGGATTTAGAGACGGAACGTTGGATATAGCGCAGTTTAACGAACCCCGTATGATCAATTTCGACGCCGACGGCAATTTGTATATGGGAGACTCTAACAACCATTGTATCAGGATAATCAATACCCGCACTCTGATGGTATCAACCCTGATAGGAATACCTCAAAACAGCGGCATGGTGGACGGCGCCAGAGAAAATGCACGTTTTAAAGAGCCTCACGGAATTGTCGTTGATGCCGAAGGCGTCATTTACGTATCCGATTACGGCAACAAACGTGTAAGAAGAATTGCCGTCGAATAATATGTTTAACAAAATAAAAAGAAAAACATGAAGAAAAAAATAGCAGGTATCATAATACTATTGACGATGGTTTCGTTCTCGCTATATGCGCAGGATTATACCATTCAGGGAAAAATATACGACGATCTGGGCGACGTATTGCCGGGCGTAGCCGTTTATATTAAGGACAAACCGAGCAGAGGAGTTATTTCAGATCAGGACGGAAAATTTTCCATCAAAGCCGCGCGCGGCAACACTCTTGTATTTCAGTATATCGGATACAAAAACAAAGAATATCTGATAACAGAAGAATTAAAAAATCTGGAAATACGTATGGAAGAAAACGCTCATGAGATAGAAGAAGTCGTTATAGTAGCTTCCGGCGCTCAACGTAAAATATCTTCCGTTGCCGCCGTTACTTCCGTCAATACCAAAGAGTTACAAGTACCGTCGCCCTCTATTACCAATATGCTGGGCGGCAGGGTAGCCGGTATCATAACAATGCAAACAAGCGGAGAGCCGGGAAGAAACCTTGCCGATTTCTGGATACGCGGTATCGGTACTTTTGGCGCCAACAGCAGCGCGTTAGTGTTAATCGACGGAATAGAAGGCGATATTAACTCCATTGACCCCGCCGATATTGAAAGTTTTTCCGTCTTGAAAGACGCTTCCGCAACCGCAGTATATGGCTCCAAAGGCGCTAACGGAGTAGTGTTGATTACAACAAAACGCGGAGAAGAAGGCAAACTCTATTTCACCGGACGCGCCAACTACTCCGTATCACAAATCAAACGCCTGCCCAAATATCTGCGCGCTTACGATTATGCACTGTTGGCTAATGAGGCTTATGCCGTGCGTGGCGAACAACCGCGATACAACGATATCGAATTAGACGTTATCAAAGACGGTTTGGACCCCGATTTGTATCCCGACGTCAACTGGCAGGATGAAATTCTGAACCCTACGTCTTTTAAGCAAACATATTACGCCAGCGCAAAAGGTGGCGGACAAATAGCCCGTTATTTCGTCAGTCTCGGATACACACAGGAAACGGCAGCTTATAAAGCGGAAAAAGATAATCCCTACGCCTCTAATGCCGGATATAATACATTCAATTTACGTCTTAATCTGGATATGAATCTGACAAGTACAACAAAAATGTATTTTAGTTCCAGTGCATATCTGTCGATCAACAACCGTCCCGGAGAAGCAAACACAAACTATGTATGGGAGGCACAGGCTGCCGTTACCCCGTTGCTCTTCCCCAAGATATATTCCAACGGACAACTGCCCGCAGCAGGTTCCGGTAATGACGTAGCATCGCCTTACGTATGGATCAATCATACCGGAAAGAGCAGTCAGCAAAACAACCAGCAATTATTTACCCTTGCCCTCGAACAGGATTTGAAATTATTGACCGAAGGACTGAAAATCAGAATACAAGGCTCATACAACCGAGACGGCACTTTATTTGAACGACGCCTTACTTTACCGGCTTTGTACAGAGCATTAGGACGTAATAACATCGGTAATTTAGTAACCAGAGAACAACGGGCAAAATCAAATTTGGTCTATTATAATGACGAAACGGCTTTCCGTAAATTTTATATGGAATCAAACCTGTCATACGACAGGGTTTTTAATGAAGACCATCGCGTAGGAGGTTTGGTGCGTTATACTATCAGCGACCAGCAAAACACAAGAGACGCTTCAAACAGTCTTTCAGCCATTCCCGTCAGGTATCAATCGGTAGCAGGACGTCTGACATACGGGTTTAGAGATACTTATCTTACTGATATAAATTGCAGTTACATGGGCAGCGAAAACTTTACGCCCGGTCGCCAGTACGGATTTTTCCCTTCTATCGGCGTGGGGTGGTTGCTTACCGGATACGATTGGGTACGGGATAATATGACATGGCTCAACTCCTTTAAAATAAGAGGTACTTACGGCATTGTAGGCAATGACCGCATTACCGACATGCGCTTTCCTTATCTGACACGTGTTACGCTGGGAAGCAGATCTGTCTGGGGCGCCCCATCGTCGTTAGAAACAATACGTGTAAGCCGCGAAGGTGCCGACAACCTGATATGGGAAAAAGCCATCAAAACCGACTTCGGCGTTGACATTCAACTGTTTAAGAACAAGATTTCCGCCACTGCCGATATATGGCGCGACCGGCGCGACGGCATTTTCCAGCAACGTGTACAAATACCCGATTATGTAGGATTGATAAACATGCCTTTCGGCAATGTAGGAAAAATGGAAAGCTGGGGTTCGGACGGAAATATCTCTTACACACAACAAGTAAACAAAGACATCACTTTCTCTGTTCGGGCTAACTATACCTACGCACAAAACCTTGTTCAAAACTGGGAAAGAGTAAACGAACAATACCCCTATATGGAATGGCACGGACAGCCTTATCAGGGCGTTCGCGGTCTGCAATGTCTCGGTTTTTTCAAAGATGAAGACGACATCAAATACAGTCCCAAACAGGCGTGGGGTGAAGTGATGCCCGGAGACCTCAAATATAAGGACATCAACGGAGACGGAAAAGTGAACGACGAAGACAGAGTGCCGTTGACTTTTAGAGATATGTATCCTTTGGTTACGTTTGGCGCAGGCGGTGAATTTAATTATAAAAACCTTTCTATAGGCGTCCTGTTTCAGGGTACCGGTAAAGTAGATTATTTCAGAAACGGCATCGGATATATTCCTTTTGCCGGCGGAGAAATCGGAAACATACTGGAACAGTTCAAAGATCCTTCGACACGGTGGATTCCCAGAGATTATGCGCTCGCTAACGGTATTGATCCCGCTTTGGCGGAAAATCCGAATGCCACTCTGCCGCGCCTCCAATATGGAGCTAACAACAATAACGCGCAAACTTCCGATTTCTGGAAAAGCGATGCCGGTTATGTCCGTCTCAAAGAAGTGATGATAAGTTATCGTTTGAAAAACAAATTCTTTCAGCAAATCGGCGTTTCTTCCCTCGACCTGCAATTAGTCGGCAACAACCTGCACGTATGGGACAAGGTAAAAGTATTTGATCCCGAACAGGCCAACCGAAGAGGAGCCGTTTATCCGATTCCGGCAGTTTATTCATTACAAATGTACATTACACTTTAAAAATTTATGTTATGAAATATATAAAATTAAAATCAATATACGGACTTGTGGCTATGCTTTTATCCGCCACATTTTATTCATGCGATTTCCTTGATATCAGCGGTTATGCAGATGAAGAGATCAACTTTGATTCTATCTTTTCCAACAAAAGATATATGGAAGCCTATATGTGGGATGCTGCCGCAAGTTTTCGTGACGAAGGGAATATTTTCGGCACGGGACAGCCAGGATTTCACACACCGGGGCCTATGGCTACCGACGAATCGTTTTGTCTGTTCGGTACGAGCGAATTTCAAGGAATGGGATACGTGCTGGGCAGTTACAACGAAAATAACCTGGGCTCAATGAATGTATGGAAGTCATATTACGAGATTATTCGCCAATGTAACACCATTTTCTCCCGTATCAACGAACCCAAAGACTGGATAGGAAACGAAAAGACGCGAATACTTGCATATACGCGATTTATTCGTGCATACGCCTATTACAATATCCTGATGGATTACGGCCCATTAGTGATATTGTATGACGAACTTCCGAAAAACAACGAAGAAATTGAATATTACGACCGACCACGCAATCTTTACGACGAGACGGTAGAATATATCTGCGCGGAATTAGAAGAAGCAGCGCTCTTTATGCCGGAAAAAATACAGTCGGTACTCGATTTCGGGCTGCCTACCAAAGGTGCTGCCTATGCTCTGATAGCACGCCTGCGGTTGATACACGCAAGCCCGCTGTTCAACGGAGGTTCGGTCGCCAGAATGTATTTCGGCAACTGGACGCGCAAAACCGACGGAAAACATTACATCTCCCAAGAATATGACCCCAAACGCTGGGCATTGGCTGCCGCCGCCGCAAAAAGGGTGATGGAGATGACCGTCGATGGATTAGCCTTGTATAAACTGCACACAGTAGAAAGAGACAATACAACGCCGCAACTTTCGACTAATACGAACGACCCCAATTATGCGACACAGTCATTTCCCAACGGCGCTGCCAATATCGATCCGCTTCGTTCATATCACGATATGTTTAACGGCGAAACCGTCATGAATGTAAACCCCGAATTTATCTGGGCAAAAAATTCGACGGGAGTTCGGGAATATACCAAACATTCATTCCCCGTTTCCAACGGCGGATGGAACGGCATGTGCGTTACGCAAAAAATAGTCGATGCGTATGAAATGGCAGACGGACGACCTATTTCCGACGCCAGCGAAGAGTATCCTTACGACGAAACGGGATTTACGAGCCAACAAAAAGAATTTTCCGGTTATCGCCTCAATGCCGGCGTATTTAATATGTATGTCAATCGCGAGCCTCGCTTCTACGCTTCGATCGGTTTCAGCGAATGTTTCTGGGCGAATTCTTCTACTTCTGACGCCAGCCATAAAAACCTGACCGTTACTTATTATCTTGATTCTCCCAACGGCAAATCGGGAGCGCCAAATCCTAACGACCATCCGGCAACAGGTTATGTGCTTCGCAAATATGTAAATCAAATCGACGCATGGACAGGCACAGGATCGCGCAGGTTAGCAAAACCATTCCCTATCATCCGCTACGCCGAAATACTGCTCGCCTATGCCGAAGCACTCAACAATCTGGGCAACGAATCTTATACCGTCGAAACAAACGGTGTTTCACAAACATTTGTCAGAGATGAAGAGGCTATCAAAAAAGCGATCAATCAAGTAAGATATCGCGCCGGACTGCCCGGTATTACCGACGCATCAGACCCCGCAACCATTCTGGCAAAAATAAAGAGAGAACGAATGGTCGAATTTCTTTTCGAGAATCACCGTTTCTATGACGTTCGCCGATGGGGTGACTATGAAGAATCGGAAAACGAACCCATCAGAGGTATGAATACAAGCGCTACAAAAGACTCCTACTATCAGAGGGTCATTCCTAACAGCAACCGTACTGTAAACCGGCTGATAAACAGGAAATTCATTTTCCTCCCGATTCCGAAAATAGAAATGAAACGATTGCCTTCTTTTGACCAAAATCCGGGATGGTAACACTATTAATAACAATAAATAATAAAAATATGAAACGTATTAATATATCAGTTATTTTGATACTCGGCACAATGATTTGTGCATGCGACAGAGATGAATTGTTTGAACGCGAACAATACAAAAATCAGTTTGCATTGTTGAGCGACGACGGTTTCAATGTCTTTGCCGAAGAATTTGACCTCTCCAAAGAAGCAGAATCAACCGGTTATGTAGTAGTCGGTTGCGGCGGCGCTCACGAGATTGAGCAGGAAGCCCGCGTGGACATGGTGGAAGACTTAAACCTGCTCTTTAAGTACAACCGCACAAACTATGATACCGACGAATCAAAGTATGCCCAAAAACTGTCTGCCGACAAATATTCAATCGACAACTACCGTATCACCGTTCAGGCGGGACAAAGAACCGGAAGAATGCCGATTAAAGTACGCGCCGACGGTCTGTCGCCGGATTCTATCTACTTCATTCCACTTAAAGTGCAAACGTTTTCAGCCTACGAATTTCATCCCCAAAAAGCGACAATTCTCTACCGCGTTTTGCTGAAAAACTATTGGGCAACCCAAAAAACCGTTACTTCTTACGCTTTGCGTGGCGTACGCAACAGCGTCAACGTGATGGGAACAAAACAGGTCTTTCCCGTAAGTGGAAACAAAGTGCGAATAATGGCCGGAAACGAAACTTTTGCTTCCAACACTAACACTATCAACGCCGGATCTATTACGCTCGAAATAGCCGAAGACGGTCACGTTACCATCACGCCATGGAAAGAAATAAACGTAACACAGATCGACGACGACCCGCTCTATCCCAATACTTTTACGATCGAAGATACTGGGTTTAACTACTATAAAACATTCCTGTTAAGATATAATTATGTTTTCAACGGTACGACCTATCAAATGCAGGAAGAATTGAGACTCGAATTTAATCCTCAAAAAGAAAAATAATTATGAAAATTTTTAACAGCATTTTAGTCATAAGTTTACTTCTCGGATGCGCAAAATATCCGGATTATGAAGTAACACAAACGCCATACGTTGATTATACCTCGCTGGAACTGTACATCGGCGCTACACAAAACGCAGATAGCTACTACGTAGAAGAAGCTAAAAGGCGGGGTATGTTTATAGAAGGCAAGGCGCAGATAACGGCAAGTCCCGACAACCTCAACGTCTCATGGCGTAGCGAAGACGAAAATATAGCCAAAGTAAGTCAAACCGGCTTGGTAGAGGGTGTCAGCGAAGGTCTGACAACTGTTTTTGTTTCGGCCGAAGGCATGGAAGCCGCCCGCATCAATATCAGAGTAAGACCTTACATTCCTTGTACGAATTTCAATCTCGCCAGAACAAATGTCTTGCTCTTTCCCAAAGGCAAATTGCAGATTTATGTGTCTCCCGAACCTGCTAACGCATCAGGCCCGCAAATGTGGACGTCGTCTAACCCCAACGTAGCCACCGTTTATCAGGATGGTATTATCACCGGAAACTCTGTCGGACTTGCCGAAGTGAAGGTTAAAATCGGCAATGTGGAGAAAACAATTTCCGTCAGTATCCCCAAACTCGTACAATGCAACAAAACAGGCTGGACTGTTGTCGGACATTCGGATGCACATACCGAAGGCGGCGGAATAAACGCTATCATAGACGGTAATTATGCAACAAACAACTACTGGCACTCTATGTACAGCCCTAATGCGCCGCTTCCGCACTGGGCAATAATCGACATGAAAGAAAATACCGACGTAGCCAGAATTGTTACCCGACGACGCGGAAACGGCGACACAAAAACCGTTGAATACTACGTCGGCGATGAAGACAATGTCAATTCGACTACATGGAAAAAAGTCGTGCAAGGCACCTACCCTTCCGGCCAAAACAGCGTCATAGACCTGACACTCGACGCTACCGAACTGATGAGCGGACGGTATCTGAAATTAGTCGTCTCCGATTCCTACCGGACGCCTTTCACCGCCATTACGGAAGTTGACGTTTACAGAGCCGTATTTGATTGATTTGTTCAGACAAGGTTCCTACCTTGTCTGCCTTATCCACGCAGGCTCTGCCTGCCGATTCCTAACAACGTGCCGATTCCTAACAACGAAAGCAATGACGAATGCTCGTCTCTCTCAAAGACGAAATATCAAAACCCTTGCTGCGGTTTAAAACCCTGCAAGCTGGGGTGTAAAAAATTTGAATCAGGGAAAAAAAATCTTCGTTTCGTTAGGGATGTGAAATACCTTCAAATCCGCAAATAATTAATGTCCGTCCATAAAGTCGCTGCGTCGAGGAAAGACGGTACCACGTCATTGCGATGACGTTAACGTACAGGGCATTCGTCATTGCGAGGAACGAAGCAATCCAGGTAAAAACCTGTAAATCCTGCCTCTCCTGCAATCCTGGAATTTCTGGATTGCTTCGTTCCTCGCAATGACGAATGCCCTGCCTTCTGCCTTCTGCTTAACTAATCACTAATCACTAATCACTAATCACTAATCACTAAAAACTAATCACTAAAAACTAC
>JAITHS010000358.1 GCA_031279875.1 Tannerella sp. | reverse complement strand
TTGCTCCACTGACCGCCCTGTGCCTTATGACACGTTACTGCGTATGCGTATTTGACCCTTATTGCGTTGTAGTAAGGGTCGGCTTTGATTTTTCGAAGGCGACCGGAAGATGACGATACATCGGAATAGCTCTCTGCTATGGCGGCATACAACTTGTCGGACTGTTCTTTCGTCAGCGCCGGAGACTCGCTCCGAAGCGTGTCAAGTATTATTTTGAGTTCTATTTCTACGTCATAATCAATTAATCGGGCAAGGATATTACAAAACCTAAACCCGTAAAGTTCCTCATAGCGCCTGACCCGTATTACCTGAATGATTTCACCGTTGGCAATAAAATTCGGTTCGTCTTTGGTTTTATCATCCAAATAACTGTTTTTCACCACCATAAGTCTATCGCCGGAAGAAATTTCTTCTTCCCTGTACAGGATACGGTTACGGATGCCGGTGTTATAAATAACGGCGGAACGATTTGAGCGACATATTACTATTGTATCGTCGATGCCGTCGCGCCCGTAAGCCGACGATAACTCTTCGATAAGGTCGGCGCCCTCAATTTTGCGAATATCGGCATAGCCCGACAGAGTTATCGAAGGATAAAGACTTGTTTGGCCTGTCTGTAGCGCATTACGTATGTCGGTAGCATTGATCAGGATACCGGAATGCGACTCTTGCCTTACAACTTCCGTCAAAATAATTTCTACCGGCTTCAAATTGTATTTTTTAAGATAATCGGCGTTGAGAGCAGGACTTTCCGAAAGACCTACCGGAGGAAGTTGTGCCGTATCGCCGGAAAGTATCAACCGACAGTTTTCGCCCGAATAAACATACCTGACAAGGTCGTCGAGCAAACGTCCGCTACCGAAAACTAACGCGCCCGTTTCTTCGTTGGCTATCATCGACGCTTCATCAACAATGAAGACCGTATCCCGAAGAGAATTTGGGGCAAGACTAAACCCGACGCCTTCGTCGGAAAAAGTTTTCAACCGGTATATTTTTTTGTGGATAGTAAATGCCGGATGAGACGAATATTCGGAAAAAACTTTTGCCGCACGACCTGTCGGAGCAAGAAGCACAACTTTTTGCTGCAAACTGTCGGCCACCCGCACTAATGTCGATAAGAGAGTAGTCTTGCCTGTGCCTGCAAAACCTTTGAATATCAATACATTATTAGCGATATTTGAAGTCAAAAAATCGCTTGTAACGCTTGTTGCCAACGTCTGTTCGGCAGTCATTTTATGCGGAAAAAACTCCGCAATTTTTTGTTCTAAAAAAAATTTTATCATAAAAAGTGAATTTTTTTGATGATAAAGTTACGAATTAAAAAAAACTTTCTTATATTTGCAGCCTAAAATTATCGAAATTAACATAAATAATTATGAAAATTGTACTTAGAGTTTTGTTATTGGCTGCTATAGCCCTGCTCGTTTACATGTGTATCCGGAGCATTTTGACGCCGATTCAGTTTGAAGACATTAAAAAAGAACGTGAAAAGGTAATTGTTGAAAGTCTTATTGACATTCGCGACGCCCAAATCGGGTATCGTAACAAGTACGGCGTCTATGCCGCCAATTTTGAAACGTTGCAAAACTTCCTCGGGAAGGATTCTATCGCATTCGTTTCAAAATCAGGAGAATTGACCGACGCTCAACTCAAAGCCGGTTTGACGGAGAAGAAAGCAATGGAGATGATTGCCAAAGCTATCAAAACCGGCAAATACGACGAAGTAAAGAAAAACGGATTGGAAAATTTCAGACGCGATACTACCAAAGTATTAGCGGTTGATACACTTTTCAACCATAAAGTGGACATTGCCAAATTCGGTAAGGTACCCGGCTTTGAAAGCAACACTTTCGGCCTTGATACGGCTACGTTGTCTTCGCCGTCAGGTTACACTGTGCCGGTGTTTCAGTGTGAAGTTCCTTATGACGTTTATTTGAAAGACCTTGACGCGCAATTGCTTTACAACTTAAAGGACAAAATGGGCAAATTGAACCGTTATCAAGGACTTAGGGTTGGTTCTATCGAAGAAATCAACAATAACGCAGGCAACTGGGAACAGTTTTAATCGCTTATGCAGCAATGCGTTACGCACATACTTACTGCCGACAGTTCGGAAAGATTTGAAGCATCTATCCGCATACGGTCGGACGGGCTTACTTTTTCGGGCTGGTCGCTTACGGAAGAGAGGGGTTTCTTTACCGTTGACTTTCCTTTCGCAAGCGACCTGCCGACCGAACAGGCTATCAAGAACATTTTCTTCGAAAATGCCCTTCTGACATATCATTACAAGACATTATACGTTGTCAGTGATACCAAAAAGTATTCCCTCGTTCCGGAATGCGTATTTTCGGAAAAAGACCGCGATACGGCGCTACGGTTTTGTCACAATATCGACATCCGAAAAACACAAACGCTTTGGTATCATGTCGAAAACTTGTCGTCGGTATTGCTCTACGCTATCGACATTGAAACGCACGAGTTTTTGGTGCGCTCACTCGTCAATCCGATGTTTACGCATTATCTCGTACCGATGCTTAATCTTTGGTATAAAAACTCGCTGCACCGTCATCCGAAACAACTTTACGCTCTGCTCAAAAATAAAACATTTGACCTCGTATGCTTTCGGGAAGGCGAATTGCTGTTTCTTAACTCGTTTGAATACGAAAATATCAACGACATCGTATATTTAATAATGTACACGAGCAAGCAAACCGGATTCAACCAACTCGAAGACAAACTGTTTTTCTACGGCGACAAGGCAACATGCAACTCGCTGGCATCTGTTACCGGTCTGTATATCAAAGAAATAGGTTATGAAACGCCTCAACTGATTTCTTACACAACGGTAGCCGACGCGGAAGTAGCAGTTGATACGGTAATACTTGCGGAATGCGGATTATAAGCGGCATCTACGGGCGACGAAGGTTTGAGGTGCCGAAGACTTTTAAGGCGCGTCCTACAACTGATTTTGCGAAAGAAAATCTTTTTAACACTCTGCGTGGAATCATTGATTTTGAAGGCGTTGAAGCTCTTGACCTTTTTTCGGGTACGGGAAGCATCGCTTTTGAAGTTTTGTCGCGTGGCGGGAAGCATGTTACGGCTATTGAGGCCGACCGTTATCATGCCGCATTTATCCTCGACGTAGCCAAACGTCTTAATACTAATGATTTAACAGTGATACGAGGAGATGTATTCCGATTTCTTTCCACAGCGGTCGGCGGAGCGTATGATTTCATCTTCGCCGACCCGCCGTATGACTTGCCGACATTGCCCGATGTGCCGCATATCGTTATTGAAAAGAAACTGCTCCGTTCGGGAGGCGTCTTTGTAATGGAACATTCCGGCGAACACGACTTCTCAACCCTACCCTTTTACACGCAAAAACGTGTTTACGGCGCTGTGAATTTCAGTATATTTGTTAATTGTTAACAAACGTTAAAAATCTTCCCTTCGTCCGCAATTACAGTATTTGGAAATATCGTTTTTGCCTCTTCCAAGAAGAGGTTGTCGTTTCGATATCTTGCCGAGAAATGCCCCAGTATCAGTTTGCCGACATGCGCCGTCTTTGCTGTCTGTGCCGCTTGACGTGCTGTTGAATGGAACGTTGCTTCGGCACGCGGAAGGTCTTTTTCAAGAAATGTCGAATCATGATACAAGCAGTCAACTCCCTCAATATAAGGCACTATCGCAGTTGTATATCCGGTATCGGAGCAATAAGCGTAACGTCTCACAGGGTCGGGCGGACGAGTGAATTTATCCGACGGAATAGTCTGACCGTCAGGTGTTAAAAAATCCATTCCCCGCTTGATAAGCCCGACTTTTGTATCCGGAACCTCATAACGCCTTATCATTTCGGGGATTATATGCCTCTCGCCTTCTTTCTCTTCAAACAGGAAGCCGCACGTTTTTATTCTGTGTTTCAGCGGAATAGAATAAACTTTTATCGACCGGTCTTCCATAATAAGTTCATGTTTGGCCGTGTCAACTATATTATAATGTATGCCGAAAGGCATGTCGGAACAAAAATTTTCGATTATGGGATTAAGAAAAGCGTCGATTCCGACCGGTCCGTGAACCGTTATATCGCCCTTGCAACCTAACATGCCGAGCGTAGAAAGCAGCCCCGGCAACCCAAAGAAATGGTCGCCGTGAAGATGTGAGATGAAAATATGTGCCAAACGGTTAAAATGAATATGATAGCGCCTCATCTGTAATTGTGTGCCTTCGCCGCAATCTATCAGATAGAGCTTTCCCCGATGTTCTACGACCTGCGCCGACGAAGCGTGCCGAATAGTTGGCGTTGCCGAGCCGCAACCGAGTATATGTACCTTAAAATCAAGCATAACAGTATAAAACAGTATCAATAGCAAGTTTCTTATGAACCCTGAAAGCAAATTTGTAGTCGGGGTACAGCGACCTGATATACGCAGGAATATCGGTTAAATCATTCTGTTTGTGATAGATACTTACTCCCATCATCGGTCGGCAGCGACGGATAGTCTTTTCGGCGCCTTTGAGAGCCTCCAACTCGGCGCCTTCGACGTCAAACTTGATGTACGTTACCGGCTCGCAGCCAACAATATTATCTATCGTATCAACCTCAATACTGTCGGCAGAAGCCTCGTCAAGCATCGACAACATGCTGCTTTCGGCGCGAAACGACATGCAACCTTTGCGACTATATATCCCTCCGTTAAATATATCAATGTTTGTAAGTTGCTTATTTTCAACATATTGTTTCAGTTGCTCAAAATTGGTTTTATCCGGTTCGACAGCCCAAATACGATTGTATTTGCCGTCGCAGGCTTTGAGAAACTCCGCAACCGTATCGCCGGTAAATGCACCGCAATCAAAATAAGATTCGTGCCTTGTCGGATGAAAAATATCTTTCGTAAAATACTGTATTTTGTCGAACACTTCCGGCAAATACTTCATGTCTTGCCGCGTTTTGCTCATCAGATATGCAACAAAAGATGCTTTCGAGCAACTGTCGGCAAAACTGTCGTACAACGCTTTGAGAGCAGGTTTGTTTTCACGTATGAATCGTTCCGTAACAGGCTCCATATCAAATATTTCCGAAAGATAATACGCATCGCACGAACAGTAACCTTTCACGAATCCGGCTACAACATTAAATCGTCCGTGATTGGCGTCAAGTTCCGACACCGACATGCGCGATAAACCCTTTAACAACAGGCTATAAGCCCCTGTCATCGGCGTCTTTTCGTCATCATAAGCCAACATCGCAACCGGAGTTCCGTTTGCCGCCAATTTGCGGGCGATACCGTCGGCAACGTCAATCGACGCCCCATACATCACTACCGGCAATCCGTTGCTCTTAAACCGCTTCAAAACCGCTTCATCATTGGCGATAAACGGTGCGGAAAATAATTCTTCAAACTCCATTTTTCAATTTGTAAACTGCAAAAGTAGCGCTATTTTTGCAAATATTGAATTTTTTTGCAAAAAAAATGCTCCGTTTCAAAAAAAAAATCGTATCTTTGCGGTATCTTACTAAATAAAATTAATTATAAACAATTTATGCGTATCTCCATATTAACTATTTTATTATCAGCCTGCTTACCGGCAACGTCTCAAAATCCGGTCAAGGCGCTTGCCGACGGCGCCGAAGTACGGCTACTTGCCGACGGCTTCGCTTTTACCGAAGGACCGGCTGCCGATAAGGACGGCAATGTTTATTTTACCGACCAGCCTAACGACAAAATCCTCAAATGGAATGTTAATGAACAGAAATTGAGCGTTTTCAGCGATAAAACAGGCAGGGCTAACGGACTGTTTTTCGACCAAGAAGACAATTTACTGTCATGCTCCGATATGGACAACGAAATGTGGAAATGGAGCGCCAACGGCAATCATAAAACGCTGATTACTAACTATGACAACAAAAAACTTAACGGCCCTAACGACCTCTGGGTAGCGCCTTCGGGAGGAATTTACTTTACCGACCCGCTCTATCCGCGTAACTACTGGACGCGAGACAAAGCAATGCAACAAGACGGTCAGCATGTCTATTACATAACGCCTGATTATAAGCATGTTATCCGTATCGCTGCCGACCTCAAACAGCCTAACGGCATCATCGGCACGCCTGACGGCAAACGCCTGTATGTGGCAGATATCGGTGCGGGCAAGACGTATGTGTATGATATTCAGCCTGATGCGACGCTATCCGACAAACGTCTCTTTTGTGAGATGGGTTCCGACGGAATGACGATCGACCGCAACGGCAATATCTACCTGACAGGCAGAGGAGTAACTGTTTTTAATCCGTCTGGAGAAAAAATTGCGCATATCCCCGTAAAGGCAAAATGGACGGCCAACGTATGCTTCGGCGGCGCAAACGGCAATACGCTGTTTATCACCGCATCCGAATTTCTGTATTCAATTGATTTATAACATAATATGAAAACTATGAACAGACGAGATTTTATCCGCTCCGGCACTATCGGGCTGGCGGGATTTACAATTTTAAACTCATGCAAATCGCATGGCAGTATCAAATCCGGCGATAGCGTTACTATCGACCAAATAAAACTCGGCAAGAGCGGTTTAACCGTCGCACGGGTCGCTATGGGTACCGGTACGCACGGCGGCAACAAAGCGTCTGACATGACGCGGCTCGGAATGGAAGGCTTTGTGAAACTCGCAAATCACGCTTTTGAGCGTGGCATCACGTTCTACGACACAGCCGACAGTTACGGTTCAATTCCTTATGTAGGCGAAGCCATCAAATCGCTGCCACGCAAGAAGTTAACGCTTCTGACCAAAATGTGGACGCAAGACGATAATGCCGAAAAGAAAGATTCGGTAGAAGGTAACATCGACCGCTATTTGAAAGAATTCGGCACCGATTATATTGATATCGTCCTGATGCACTGCCTGATGCGAGGCGACTGGGGGAAAAACCGGACATACTGCATGGACGGATTGTCAAAAGCCAAAAAAGCAGGAAAAATACGCGCCATAGGTGTGTCGTGCCACAATATTGACGCCCTGCGAGAAGCCGCAGTCAATCCGTGGGTTGAAGTTATTATGGCACGTATCAACCCTTTCGGAACGCTGATGGACGGCTCTCCCGATGAAATCAAAGCCATCCTCGCCACAGCCACAGCCAACGGCAAAGGTGTCATCGCGATGAAAATATTCGGCGAAGGCAAAAACGTTTCCGACGACGAACGCGAACGCTCTATCCGATACGCTATCCACGAAGCCAATTCTCACTGCATGACGCTCGGAATGACCTCAACAGCTCAAATCGACGACGCCGTTGAAAGGGTGATGAGAAACAGGGGATAGAGTAATACTTGTTAAATTGTTGAAAAACAACACAATATCGTTGTGTAATTCATCTGTCGTCATTGCAGATGCAATAGCAGAACGATTGATTGTCAACGATTTAACATCATTAACATTTCTTATTCTTTGAAATAAAGAATCATTGTTTTCAAACAATAGT
>JAITHS010000348.1 GCA_031279875.1 Tannerella sp. | reverse complement strand
AAAAGGATACCAATATATTGTCCTAATACGCCTATTGTGAGCAGTTGGATACCGCCGAAAAAGACTGTAACAGTGATAATTGATGTCCATCCGGTTTCTGCGTTACTGAAGCCGTAAACTTTCCCCAGCGTAAAATAAACGGCAAGAAAGATAGCTACCAACACTGCTGCGAAGCCCAAGCCGGTAGCGAGCATAAGAGGTTTTTTAGAGAAATAAAGTAACGCCTTTGTTGCGAAGCGGAACATTTTGCTGAACGGGTACTTAGTTTCGCCTGCCAGCCGCGCTTTGCGTTCGTAGTAGAACGGCGTTTGAGTAAAGCCCATCCAACTGACTAATCCGCGAATATATTTGTCATGTTCTCGCAGGCGGCAAAATTCGTCCATAACCTTGCGGTCTATGAGTCTGAAATCACCCGTATCAAGCGGAAATTTGACTTCGCTCATTCGGTTTATCAAGCGATAAAACATTCCGGCAGTGAGGAGTTTAAACTTACTTTCTTTTTCTCGCGAGCGTCGCACGCAATACACCACGTTGGCGTTAGCTTTTTGGCGTGCGGCGAGAATGTCGGGGATAAGTTCGGGCGGGTCTTGCAGGTCAGCATCCATTATGACGGCATAGTCGGCGTCGCAGTTGTGGATACCTGCCGAAACAGCAGGTTGGTGGCCGAAGTTTCGCGAGAAATGCAGCACTTTAACGCGACTGTCTCGTTCGGCTATATTATTGAGTATAAGTCGCGTACCGTCTTTGCTACCGTCGTTGATATAGATAATTTCGGTTTCGAGCGGCAACGTTTCGAGCGCCGTAACGGTGTGCCGGTAAGATTCCTCCATCACGGCTTCTTCGTTGTAGCAAGGTATGATAACGGATAGTTTAGGCATAGGTCAGGCAGATTATTTGGTTTTGGTTTTAAGAGCAGCGGTAATAGTTTTGATTATACCGTTGATTTCTTTATGATTAAGTTCTTTGATGTTAGTAATGGTAACGACTTCCGACAGGAAATTGCCGAACACATTGCACTCATTGATAGATTTGCGAAACACATCCATCATTTCTTTGCCCATCGGCGAAAGAAAAACGAGTTCTACAAAATAGTCTTCGATAGTGAGCCTTTCGATATCGCAGTTCGAGCCAAAAAATTGGTATTCAAACTCGTTCATTATCGTCCTGCGCTCGTAGTCAAGAAAAGGAGTTTTTTTCGACGACATGACAAAAGCATAGTATCGCAGTTTATCGTCTTTACCGCCCAATCCGGTAGAGACGAATATCTGCTGCTCGCCGAGTATATCGCTTTCAAGCACTATTCTGCACTCCATCAGAGCCATATACGCCCAGTTTGCGAGGCTGTTATCGGGATTACGTGCAAAATTTTCGATTATACGATAAGCCTTAGCCTGATTGGAATGAGCCAGCAGGGATAAGATATGTTTTTTGCGCTCTACAGATATATCCGGACTTTCGAGCGCGCTTACGTAGAAGTCGCAATCAAATTCTTTCATATTTTTAGCCTCGCGTTTTACCTGCGCAGAGAACTTAAAATACTCGCACTGCTGTTCCATCGGCACTCGCTGTTCGAGAACATGAACGCGCTTCCTTGCGCCGGGCGGGATAAACATCGCACCGCCAAAAACACTGTCATTTCCGTTCATATTTGTTTTTTTACTTGTTATTTCATTTTAAACTGCTGCAAAATTAAAGAAAATTCGAGAAATTTCCAAGCGCGTAAATAAAAATCTTCAAACAAATGTTTTGTCATTATTTTTTTGTATTTTTGCACGCTGTTTTATAACATATTTTTTAGACAGATAAGATATGAAAAAAGGTAATTTATTACGTATCAGCATGATGCAATCGCACATCATCTGGGAAGACATTGAAGAAAACATAAGTTATTACGGTGAATTGCTGCGCCGTGTAAAAGGTAAAGCCGACGTGGCCGTACTGCCGGAACTGTTTACAACAGGTCTTTCGTTAAGACCGCGCGACTTGGCACAGCCTGTTAGCGGCACCACTGTTACGGCGCTCAAAAACTATTCCGCCGAGTATGATATCGCCGTTACAGGCAGTTTTATGGCTTCCGACAACGGCAAATATTACAACCGCGCATTTTTTATCACTCCCGACGGAAAGGAATATTATTACGACAAACGACATCTCTTCGGCATGGCAGGCGAAGACAAATGTTTCTCTCACGGCGATAAACGACTGATAGTTGAATATCTCGACTGGAAGATATGCCTCATGGTGTGCTACGACCTGCGTTTTCCGGTTTGGAGCAGAAATGTTGACAATGAGTATGACCTCTTAATATATGTAGCCAACTGGGCGGAATCGCGCAAAAAAGTGTGGAAAACGCTGCTTCAAGCACGGGCTATCGAAAATATGTGCTTCGTGTGCGGAGTGAACCGTATCGGCGTTGATGCCCGCGAGTTTAGCTATCACGGCGGCTCGCTGATTTATTCCCCAAAAGGCAAAAAACTCTACGACGCAGGCGAAAAAGACGCCGTAACACTTACCGGTACAATCAACCGCGACGACCTCGAAGCCCTACGTGCCAAGTTCCCAGCATGGCAGGATGCCGACAAGTTTATTATTAACGGTTAATTCGTAGGGGCAAGGCGTGCCTTGCACAGTGATTAGTGATATGAAATTTTTTCTATATATTATTATTGTATCGTTAAGTTTGACGGTAAATGCCGACGAACCGTACGACAAATTCTTTACCGAAAGCAGTCTGCGGATAGATTTTGCCTTAAGCGGCAACAGTATCTCGCAGTCGGCGGCGGTCATGGCGTTGAGCGAAGAACCGTTGTGGGCAGGCCCTCGACGCAATCTCATCGACCCTTTCGAGTACGGCGGATATCTACTCTATGCTTTTGATAATCAAACAGGTACTTTGATTTATTCACACGGTTTTAATACTCTTTTCGAAGAATGGCGTACTACCGATGAAGCCAGAAAAGAGACCCGCTCGTGGATCAACAGCATCATAATGCCATATCCAAAAGATA
>JAITHS010000146.1 GCA_031279875.1 Tannerella sp. | reverse complement strand
TATCGTAAGCCTTTTTCGCAGGCTTTGGCGGCAAATTTGAGCGAGTTTTTGGTGGTCAGTTCTTCGTCGGTGAAATCAGCCAGCACGTCGCCGGAGTTGAGTATTTTGAACAGCAGTTTATCGCCCTCTTCGCCGTACTTGCCGGTCAGTGTAGAGAGGTTTTCCATCGCCGGCGTTTCAATTTGCTGAAAGCCGTAGAGACGGTAAACGTCTCTTATTGTGTCGAATATGTAGTTGCGCTTTGCCATCTCAACAGGTGAAAAGTCGCGTGTTCCTTTGGGGATGCTTGGTTTCATATCTAATTATGGTTATCTTCGCCGTCCCAGAAAAATCATCACATAATAAAGCAAAGTAGCGAGCGAGCCGAGAGCAGCGACAACGTATGTGTAGGCAGCAGAACGAAGTGCGCCTACGGCTTGGCTGTGTGTCCTGACGTCGGTTATTCCAGCATTGCTCAACCATGCTACCGCACGCGAACTTGCATTAATCTCGACCGGCAGGGTGATGAAACTGAACAGCGTAGTAAGCGAAAACAGGATAATACCTGCCAGCAACAACTGCGGGAAAGTGTTGATTAACAACATCCCTGCGAGTAAAACCCACGACATGATGCTCGACGAGAAATTGACTACCGGTACAAGTGCCGACCTCATCTTCAACGGCGCATAAGCCTTTGCGTGCTGAACGGCGTGTCCGCACTCGTGTGCCGCAACTGCCGCCGCTGCTACGTTACGCTCGTGATAGACCGGCTCGCTGAGGTTGACGGTCTTGGTCAGAGGGTTGTAATGGTCGGTCAGATGACCTCGCGTCGAGGTAACGGTAACGTCATAAATACCGTTGTCGCGAAGCATTTTCTCGGCTACTTCCTTGCCCGAATAGGCGACAGGCGTCTGCGAGTACTTTTTAAACTTACTTTGCAAGTTGGCCGAAACAATCCAGCTCAAAATGGCGGTAGCGCCAAAAATTATCCAATAAACAGGATATACGTACATAATAATTTATTTTATATTTTAATAATCTGCAAAAATCATGCCGAACAATATTTTTACTCAAAATTAAACACCAGCACGACCATTCTGGCAGTTGCTTTGCTAATTGAGTTGGCAAATATTTTGTCGGCATCGTTAGTAAGGTCTTCGCGGTTATGTTCAAGGATGTTTGTCAGTCCGAACTTAAACTTCAACTCCGGCGAAAAGCGAAAAAACGGCATGTAGAACGTACATCCGAAACCGAACTCAAAGCCATAATCCATCTGTCCGAGCAGTATTTCGGCACCACGTTTGCGTCCGAGGTCGAGGTCGCCGTAAAGTCCTCCGATGATGTAGGGGCGCATGTTATTGTTACGCATCGAACTGATTTTCAGTTCCAAAGGCATCGACAAATAATTTGACCTGACGCTTATGTCTTTAGGCTCGCGATTGTCGGAAAATACGTACCGAAGCGTCTTGTCGCCGAAATGCAGCGTCGGCGTAAGGCGCAGGTTCATGTAAGGATTTAGAAACAAGTCGCCAATCACCCCTACGCTGAAACCCGGCGAATAATCGGGTATTTCCGCAAACCGTACAATCCCGTTTTCATCTGCTAAACCATTGTTTGTCAGCAACAAATCCTGCGCATGCAGTCCTACGTGAAAACCAAAGTGATACAACTTGTGGTCGGCGTATGGCTGATTTTGTACTTTTCGTGTTTGCGACATGACCGAAAAAGCCGTTAATAATGCTGCAAACACGCATACTGTCCTGTTCAACCGTATCATAATTGAATAACGGAATAAGGGCAAAGTTATTGTTTTTGTAAAATTTTTCAACAAAAATGCTAATAACAAAAAAAAAAGTATTACCTTTGCGGCCGATAAATAATAAAAAACAAAAAAATTATGGCTTATTTAATTAGTGAAGATTGTATCGCTTGCGGTACATGTATTGATGAATGTCCGGTAGGAGCTATTTCAGAAGGCGATATTTATAAGATCGACCCTGATATGTGTACCGATTGCGGGACTTGCGCAGACGCTTGTCCGACTGAAGCAATCAATCCGGCATAACAATTAGAGAAACACTATTATGACTTGTCCCCTCAATCGCATTTTTAGCGTGGTTGAGGGGTAAGTTTTTTTAGTCGGCAACTCGAACATGGTATTCGTCGTTGGCCGGAACGAATTTCACTCACTTTCTATCGATTCCGTTTCCCGTTCCCGCACATAAGACACTACATCTTTCATCGCCGACATGAACTTGGAAATATCTTCATAGAAGAGTTGTATTTTGTGTTTCTCGAACGTCAGCGGTTCGGATTCACCGACAAGATTGCGCTTACTCTCGGTAATGACGATGAAATAATCGTTTCTGCGATTTTTTTTAACGTCAAAAAAGTAAGTCCTCGGCCCTGCTTTTACTACTCTCGAAAAAAGTCTTCTTTCTTCTCTGTCTTCGTGGTCTTCCGACCGGTAAAAATCTTTCATAAAAATTCGTTTTCTTTTGTTAGTAACGCCGCAAAATTAGGATTTTTTTTTTAGAAAAACAATTTTTTTTGTAAAAAGAAACGTTATATCAAAAATTTTTACTATCTTCGCAGCCGAAATATATTATTGTCGTTATATTAAACAAATGATTAATAGAGTTTTAATCCGTATCAAGGTACTGCAAATCGTTTATGCGTACTATTTGAAAGAGAATGACATGAAATCGGCAGAAAACGAACTGCTGCAAAGTCTGCGTAAGTCGTATGACCTTTACCACTATCTGCTGATGCTCATAGTTGAGGTAACGCGCTACCACGAACGTCAAATAGATTCGCGACGTAACAAGTATATGCCGACAGAGGAAGACTTGAACCCCGACATGCGCCTTGTTAACAACCGTTTGGCGCATGTTATCAGCATTAATGAACACCTCAAAGCCTACGATAAGCAATATCATGTGTCGCCTTTTGAAGATACGGAGATAATTAAAACCGTTCTTGAAACAATCTTGAAATCAGATATTTACGAAGAATATCTCAATGCGCCGGAAGACAATTTCGAGACCGACCGCGAATTTTGGCGCAAAGTGTTTAAGAAACTCATTACCAACAACGAAGTTATCGACGAACTGCTTGAAGAAAAATGTATCTACTGGAACGAAGAAATCGAAATCGTAGAATCGTTTGTTATCAAGACAATAAAGCATCTCAAAGACAGTCCCGACGCTCTTAACTTACTGATACCGATGTTTAACAACGAATCCGACCGCGAATATGTTTTCAAATTATTCAAACAAACCATCCTTAACGGCGACGACTACCGCAAGCGCGTCAACTCACACGCCTGCAACTGGGAAGCCGAACGAGTAGCTCCTATGGATATGATTATCATGCAGTTAGCAATAACGGAGATTATTCATTTCCCGACTATCCCTATCAGCGTGTCGCTCAACGAGTATATCGACGCGGCAAAGTATTACAGCACTCCGAAAAGCGGAGTTTTTATTAACGGCGTTCTCGAATCTATCATCGCCGAACTGCGGAAAGAAAATATACTGTTAAAATAATAGCCGTTGAATACCAAACAATTATGGCAAACAGAATTACAACACTTTTCAACTCCGGTCAACGCGACCTTCTCTCAATCTATTTTTGTGCCGGCTACCCGCAGCCCGACAACACTGTCGAAGTGATCCGAACGCTTGAAAACAACGGCGTTAAGATGCTCGAAATCGGTATCCCATTCAGCGATCCGATGGCAGACGGGCCGGTTATCCAAAACACCGCTACCGAAGCACTACGCAACGGAATGTCGCTTGGCAAACTATTTTCGCAACTGCGTAACGTCCGTCCTGCGGTGCAACTCCCGCTGCTTTTGATGGGCTATCTCAACCCCGTGATGCGATACGGTTTTGAGGCATTTTTCCGTTCGTGCGCAGAGTGCGGTATCGACGGCTGCATCATCCCAGACCTGCCGTTTGATGACTATCTGCGTGATATTAAGCCGCTTGCGGAGCGTTACGATGTAAAAGTCATCATGCTTATAACACCCGAAACGTCCGACGAGCGCATCCGTTTCATCGACCAACATACCGACGGCTTTATTTACATGGTATCGTCGGCAGCCGTAACAGGCGCCCAGAAATCGTTTGACGACAGCAAACAGCAGTATTTCAAGCGAATAAACGCCATGAACCTGCGTAATCCCCGCATGATAGGCTTCGGAATAAGCAACTGCGACACCTTCCGCGCCGCCTGCGACAACGCTTCCGGCGCTATCATCGGCAGCCGGTTTGTTACTCTACAAGCCGAAACATCCTCGCCGCAAGACGCCATAACCGCGCTGCTAAAATCACTAACCACTAATAACTAACCACTATTTATGGATATTTTATTACGCCCCGAAGCATGGATAGCGTTTTTGACGCTTGTTTTCCTTGAAGTCGTGCTGGGCATCGACAACATCATATTTCTGTCGATAATGTCATCGAAAGCCCCGAAAGAGCAGCAGTCGCGCATGCGCAACATCGGTTTGCTGCTCGCTATGGCAGGCAGGATAGCCCTCCTGTTCGGCGTCTCGCTGCTCATCAAACTGACGCAACCGCTGTTTGTTTTCGAGACAGCATATTTCTCGTTATCGATTAACGGTCAGAGCATTATCATCATGCTCGGCGGACTGTTTTTGCTCTACAAAAGCGTCAGCGAGATACACCACAAACTCGAAGAACAGCCCGACGATGTTCCGCGTCTCAACGACAGCAAAAGCACTATCGCCGGAATAATACTGCAAATAGTGTTGTTAGACCTCGTTTTCTCTATCGACAGCGTGCTGACGGCTATCGGAATGGTCAGTTTCGACGAGTTCGGCTACGGCGGCGCTATGATTATAATGATAACCGCTATCGTCGTTACAGTCGGCATCATGCTGTTTTTCTCCGCTCCCGTAAGCCGTTTTGTCAACGAACATCCTACCGTTCAGATGCTTGCGCTGGCGTTTTTGATACTCATCGGAGTAACATTGCTCGTCGAAGCCGGACATCTGGCTCACCTTTCCGTTTTGGGCAACACAATCTCCGCAATACCAAAAGGTTATATCTATTTTGCCATAGCGTTCTCGCTCGGCGTCGAGATGCTTAATATGAAAATGAAAAAGAAATGGAAGTAAAAATCGAACCCGAATGGAAAGAAGTCCTTTCCGACGAATTTGAGAAGCCGTATTTCATTCAACTGACTGATTTTGTGCGTAATGAATATGCTTCAACGACTGTTTATCCCCCTGCGGGGCTAATCTTTAACGCTTTCAATCACTGCCCATTCAACCGCGTCAAAGTAGTGTTGCTCGGTCAAGATCCGTACCACGAACCGGGAGAGGCGCATGGTTTGTGCTTCTCCGTTCAGGACGGAGTACGCTTTCCGCCGTCGCTGCAAAACATCTTCAAAGAAATATATGCCGACATCGGCGTCGCCATACCGTCAAGCGGGAACCTGACACGCTGGGCAGACCAGGGCGTCCTGCTGCTCAATGCCACTCTGACGGTCAGGGCGCACGCCGCCGGTTCGCATCAAAAACGCGGCTGGGAAACGTTTACCGACGCTGTAATCAATCGCCTCGCCGTTCACCGCACAAACATCGTCTATATCCTCTGGGGTGCATACGCGCAAAACAAAGGCGCAATCATCGACCCCACGCAAAACCTCGTCCTCAAATCGCCCCACCCATCTCCCCTGTCCGCCTCACGCGGCTTTTTCGGCAATCATCACTTTTCCCATGCCAACGCATACCTTATCCAAAACGGCCTGCAAGCGGTAGAATGGTAACGAATATGCTTATGTGTTTTGCTCGCAATGACGTACAGGGTATTCGGCGGTATCGTATCCCAAACCCTTGCAGTGGTTTTAAACCCTGCAAGCGGTTTTCAGCAAAAACAACCCTTGTATGTGGCGTAATCAAGTGTCGTCCCATGCGGGACTATTGTTGATATTGATTGCTCTATCCGGAGACTGAATCCAACTTGCATTTTACAGGGATGTAATCATCTTGTAATCAGTTTGATAGTGATTTTTGATTTCAACTATGGGGTACTACAACTTTTTTTCTCATTTCAATTGGGCCAGTAAACGTTTTATTTCAAGGTCTTTTTCTTCCAACGCCTTGTCTTTCTCTTCTAACGCCTTGTCTTTCTCTTCCAACGCCTTGTCTTTCTCTTCCAACGCCTTGTTTTGCTCTTCTATAATAGCCAGCGCGTCTTTTTTGGCGTCATACATCAATGTATAGTAAGATATTAAGGCGTCTTCAAGCCTCTCATAGTAAGACAATTCTTCCTTGCTGAACGCTGCTTTGCGACACATCTCTACGGCGCGACCGATCTCTTCATTTTCAATCAGTTCACGCGGTATCTCATGCTCGCCTTCCGTTTCGTTGAGGAAGCGTAACCACAAAATCGTCATCTTCTTTGCGGTTAATGTTGTTGGTACAAACTTCGGCAGTTCAACAACAACTAACTGCATATCGTCCAACTTGTCGTCATTGTTGTCATGGTCAACAAACCTGTAATGATGGTAATAATTAGACTTATCGTCAAACGTATC
>JAITHS010000120.1 GCA_031279875.1 Tannerella sp. | reverse complement strand
TATAGCGGGAATTTACGTCGGCGGTATAGAATTTGAATGCCGCACGACCTTCGGTTATTTTGACGTCAGGGTTCCAGTAAATCGTTGTGCGCAGGTCTGATTTTTTATTGGCGACGGCTTCGGGAGTGTCATAGACGGGCGTGTAGAACTCTTTGGGCGCCTGATAGCCTAACGGAAGAATAGATTTGATGTTGAATGTAGGCGAGCGTCGTTGTGTTTGGTCAAAACCTCGTTTTGTCGTTATCAAAATCACACCGTTACCGCCCTGCGAGCCGAATATAGCGGCACCGGCATCTTTAACTATTTCTATTTGATCTACATCTTCTACCGGTAGAAACGACAGAATGTCGGATTCGTTAGGCGTGTCGTCCACTAATACAAGAGGAGGCCCGCTGTTTCCTCTGATAGTTACCGTTTCGCCTGTTACGTTTACGCCCGCAAGAGTACGCAGAATATCGAAAATAGAGCGTGGGTGCATCCGTTCATAATCTTCCGTCGATACTATTGTGTTAAAAGCCGATGAAAACGACGATTTGCCTTTTATCTCTTTCTTTTTGGCGCTTACAACTACTTCATCCAAATAAATCGTTCGCATACCAAACTCTTGTGTAAAAGCTTGGTCGGCTTTCTCCATATAATCGGCAAAAAGGCTGTTGTCTAACGGTTTAAGCGGTAAAGAATGAAGCGGTGCGGGATACATCATAGTATCTACAAGCAGTTCTACCCGCGCACCGCCTTTTTTCGACGTTGCCTGAATGATAAAACGGCTACTGTCGGGCATTTCGGGTATATTGAAATAATATTGCCCATTGTCGTTGGTATTAGTCTGGTCGAAATGGCCGCCCTCAAACGAGACTAACGTTACGGGAAAATCTTTTGCGGGAGTAGTCATCAGCAGTCCGCCGTTGACTTTGCCCGAAACTACCGGCCCGACTTCAAGGAAGCCCTTAGGATGCTGAATATTGCCTTTGAGCAGTTCGGCGCAGTCATAACGTCGCCATCCTTGCGTCATCATCAGAATATCAAGGAAATACGATCGAGTGTTGTCTCGGCCGGTGAAATAATAAGCCGGATCTTCAATAAAGCCTTTTAATTCGGACGTTAACAGCATAGACGACAGGATATTAACCGTTGTATCGGGCAGCACATCCCGATTGTCGGTAACGGATACTGAGAAATCGCCTCCAAGCGGTCTGTTTTCAGCGTCCATGATAGTAAAATCGGCATTTACGGCTTCGCGTTTGCCGTATCCCGGCTTGTCGGTAGTTAATGCTGTTCGCGGCGTTTCTATATCATTGATAGTAAACACTAAACGCTCGCTCAACGGCTTAAACTGTCCGTCGGTAAGCAGTATCTGGTTTATACCCGTCAGCAACTCGCTTTTGTTAAATATTATAAATTCTTTTGAATTATCCCATTTATGCGCCGAGAGGACGAGGCCGGAATGATGAATTATAAGATACATACTGTCAGGCAGTTGCATTTCGGGAGAGTGGGATATGGATACCGTCATTCGTTCTTTTAGTGAATTGACGCTCAAACTGACGGCGGCAGGAGAAGCCTTCGGCAGTGGTATCTTTTTTTCTGTCCCTTTCTCATTTTTACATACTGCGTTATATGTTTTTCCTTTTTCGGAGATGAAAGTAATAACGCCCATTCCCCGATGAGCCGAGTTGAACACTTCTACCGTATCGCCGGTATTACTTAGTATATATCCTTTAATATTTTCTCCGAGACCTGATTTATTGACGGCTTTAAACGCTACTTTGCAGCGTGAATCTTCCGGTACTTGCCCGCCTTCGGGGAAAAACTGTACATTAAAATCGTCATTTTCAATCTTTAACGGCAAAAATGCTTTATGAAATTTGCCGTTATAATCGTATTCGAGGTAAATGACCTGCTTTTTCAAATCGGCATCAAAGGTATGGCGCAAGACGCTGTCGCCATCAATCTTTAATTCTTTGAGTTGCTCTCCTTTGGCTCTTTGAAACCTGACTTTTTCGGGCATGATACGATAATTGCCTTTGGCGTCGAAAAACTCAAACTCGGCTTCTATTCGCTTACCGTTATCAGTAGTATTGAAGACTGCTTTCGTAGTGTAATATGCTGATAATGGGTCTCCAACGTCGATAGTACGCTTAAAATAATACTCTTCGCCGTTATTTTCCATAAAACGGGTGTAAAAACGTATCTCATAACTTCCTTCGTAAAGTTCTTCCGGCAGCTCGAAATAGCCGTGATAAGCGCCTTCAACAGGTCTTATTTTAACACGTTTTATTAAATTGCTCCACGGATTTATTAACTCGGCATAAACGTAACGGCTTATCGTGTCGGGGATATGCGACATGGCGTCAACAAGATAAATACGAAATCGTACATCTTCGCCGGCAAGATAGTATGGTTTGTCGGTACGGACATAAATTTTTTCCATAGGATAAGACTGTAACTGCTTGTTAAACAGCGAGTAAATCGAATCCGTCATAATTTCGTCCTGAGCGCTCAAAGAGGCGCAAAATAAGCTAAATACAAGAATAACAATTACTTTCATAAGAATGATGTTTGGTAAAAAATTTGCCAAAAGTACTGCTTTTTTTTATATTTTGCAAGTTTTTCAAAAAAAAATCGCTATTTTTACAAAAAAATTATGGCAAGAATTATTGAAATATGCGCAAACTCGGCTTTGAGTTGCGTAGAAGCAGAGGCCGGTGGCGCGGCAAGAGTTGAATTGTGCGCCGGTATTCCGGAAGGCGGCACAACGCCTTCATACGGTATGATACGTACGGCACAAATGTTGACGCAACATATTGATATTAACGTGATTATCAGGCCGCGTGGCGGTGATTTTCTGTACAACAATGCAGAGATTACTACTATGCTGCATGACATTGAGATGGCTAAAAAACTTGGCGTTCACGGCGTCGTGTTCGGCTGTCTCACGGAAGACGGCTCTATCGACGTCGGGTTGATGACTACTTTGATTAAGGCTGCACGCCCGCTGTCAGTTACGTGTCATCGGGCTTTTGACGTTTGTCGTAACCCTTTTGAGGCTCTCGAACAACTGATTTTACTCGGATGCGACCGCGTGCTGACTTCCGGTCAACAGCCTGACGCAACAGCAGGTATTCCGCTGATAGAAAAGTTGATACGACAAGCCAACGAGAGGATAATCATAATGCCCGGATGCGGCATTAACGAACATAATATCGCGCGTATTGAGGCCGAGACCGGCGCACGTGAGTTTCATGCTTCGATGCGAAGCGTTGTTAAAAGTCGAATGGTTTACCGCAACGACAATGTCCCGATGGGCGCCGCCGCTCCGACTTCGGAGTTTGAGACCGTCCAAACAGACCGCCATCGGGTCGCTGCGCTGCTGGTGTAATTCAGATAACGCTGCCGACAAAGGTGGAAAATTATGACGTTTTTCGCTCCAAACCCTTGCAGTGGTTTTAAACCCTGCAAGCGGTTTGCAGAAAGCAGAAGGCAGAAAGCAGAAGGCAGATAGCAGAAAGCAGAAAGCAGACGGCAGAAAGCAGACGGTACCACGTCATTGCGAGGAACGAAGCAATCCAGCGTGCCTTTTCTCTGGATTGCTTCGTTCCTCGCAATGACGAATGCCCTGTGCGTCATTATCAGCGGCGCAACCAAGTGTCGTCCCATGCGGGACTATTGTTGATATGACTCCTCTCACCGGAGACTGAAGTCACCGGTTAATAAAGTGTCGTCCCTGCTGGACTACGAATGCTCTGTGCGTTAACGTCCTCGTAATGAAGCGATTAAGCGAAAAACGTAGCGGACAGGCACTATTTACTTCATATTTACATCTGCGGCGGCGGCATCGAAGAGTTTTTTCATCTCTTTGGCTTTGACATGTTCTATGTCTATCAAATTGACACGCTCACTTGGGTCACGGTTGACGTTATACAGTTCGGGACCCGACGAAGATACTTCGCGATATTTCCACTGACCGTCGCGAACGGCTTCTACTTTTCCGTTGACAAGATAAAACGGACGGTGGACATAGTTTTTGCGGTCGGCCTCACCCGTAAGAAGAGTAGCAATCGACTGACCGTCGAGCGGCTTATTGACATTCGGAGACGCGCCTGCCCATTCCGTAAGAGTAGGAAATACGTCCAAATTGCTGACAGGATTGAACAGCAGCCCTTTCTGCAACCGGTCTTTCCAGTAAACGATAAACGGTTCGCGGACGCCACCCTCGTATGTTTGTCCTTTTGAGCCTCTGAAAATACCTGCGGCGCCCACATGGTTACGAAGTGTCTGTCCGTCGCCCGCCATACGTTCGGGATATTCCACCCATGGGCCATTGTCGCTCGAAAACATGAATACGGTATTATCATCAAGCCCAAGTTTTTCAAGTGTTTGCCACAATCGGGCCAGATTTTCATCCATTTCTTCGACGATAGCGCCAAGTTCACCGTTATAATCACGTTTTTTGGCAAGCGCCGAAGCCTGCGCCGCAAAAGCAATCGGCAGATGCGGCATGTTATAAGAAAGGTAGAGGAAAAACGGCTTGTCATTAGTCTGTCGGCTCACAAAACGTATCGCTTCATCGGTGTAAAGAGCTGTCAGAACCGTATCGGTAGTGAGTTTTCTTTCCGGTATGCGGTCTCGGAAAAGGTACAGCGTAGAATCGGTATTGACATACGGAGGGCGATAGTCATGGCTATACAGAAGTCCGAAATACGAATCAAAACCTTGTGAGTTCGGATGGTTAAACGTGCGGTTATCGCCCAGATGCCATTTGCCGACCATAGCGGTATTGTAGCCGACGCTTTTAAGTACTTCGGCGATAGTTATCTCTTCGTCGGCTATACCAAATTTAGAGCCGGGGCCTATCGGAGTGGGCAGTTTTGAGCGCGTGGCATAGCGTCCTGTTAGCAGCGATGCCCGTGAAGGCGTGCTGGAAGGGCTTGTAACGCAGTAGTTTGTTGCTCTGACGCCGTTTGCTGCCAAAGAATCGAGAAACGGCGTGTGGATAACAGGATTGCCGTAGCAACTGAGGTCGGAATAGCCGAGGTCGTCGGTCAGAACAAAGATAACGTTAGGACGCGGGGACTTTGTTACGGCAGTTGAGTTTTGCTTATTTTCGGCAAATAGAGTAAGTGCTGTCGTACCGAGAAGAATTGTGTTGACTGATTTTGACATATTATATAATGTATATTTATTCTATCACAGTACCTTGTTCGGGTGCGTTGAGGGCGGATGCTTTTGTTATTATAACGCGACGGACGCCGGAAGCAATGGCTCGAAATGCGTTATCTAATTTGGGTATCATGCCTCCGGTTATAATTCCTTTACTTACATACTCCGCATATAGCGCGCTGTCAAGGCGGGAGATGACGGAGGTATCGTCGTGTTCGTCTTGCAGAACACCGCTTTTTTCAAAACAATATATTAATGTTACGTCGTAAACTTTCGACATGGCTTTGGCTGTTTCGGATGCAATAGTGTCGGCATTAGTGTTGAGCATCAGGCCTTTACCGTCATGTGTAAGAGGCGACAATACCGGTATGAAACCACCTTCAAGCAGCATGTTAAAAGCATCAATGCAAACTTCTTTGACATCACCGGCATAGCCATAGTCAATATCCTTAACGGGACGTTTTTCGGAGCGAATAACGTTCATATCTGCGCCGGTCAGCCCCACAGCATTGACACCGAGAGATTGTAGCCGTGCTACGATATTTTTGTTTACAAGTCCGCCGTAAACCATCGTTACAACGTTCAAAGTCTCCTCGTCTGTTATACGTCGTCCGTCTATCATGCGGCTTTCTATTCCGAGACGGTTACACATCACAGTAGCAAGTCTTCCGCCGCCGTGAACGAGTATTTTTGCTCCATCAATAGCGGCAAAACTTGCCAGCAGAATGTTCAGGGCGCTGTTTTCTTCAACTATTGCGCCTCCAACTTTAATTATTGTCAGTTGTTTCATTCGTCGGTTTGATAATTTGAGGATGCAAAGATACTAATATTTTTGTTATTGCATATCTTCAATCATTGACAAAATGGGAAATACGGCGTTGTAATGTTTTTGTATAAACATTGGAGAAGCTTTCTTAAACAGTTTCTCGCCTAACTTGTCTGCTATCGGAATCAATATTCGTTCCGTTTCGCAGATAAGCGGCGAAACTTGATTGATTGTGCCTGTAAGTTGCCAACTCAAACAGCTGCATTTGTTGTTACAGCGCGGATTATAATCACATTTCAAACATTCTTCCGTTTGAGTTTTCGATTCTTTATAAAGCCGATTTTGTGTTTCACCGTCAATTCCTTCCGTAACGTAGCCGATAGCATATTCGCTGTTTTTCACAAACTGCACACAAGGATAAATCAGTCCGTCAAAAGCAACCGAAATTTGCCTTTGGGCTAAATGACATTGATAACATTCAAAATTGTTTTTGCGTATATGACTTGCAAGTTTCATTTCAAAAGGCGAAAAATAAAATTTTTCTTCTTTTAAAATGCGTGTTTCATAAATTGCGGAAATGCGCTTGTATTGTCGTTTTAATTCTTTGAGAGAGATGTTATTCCAGTTTTTTGAAGAAAAATCAAGCGAAACAATTATATATTTGAAGCCTTTATTCAGAAGGAACTCAACCGAATCGGCATAATGCGCAAGCGTTTCGGGCGAAACAGTCATTAATACTTTGGAATAGGGTTGATAATGTAGAAGCAAATCAATTTTTTCGTTTACAATTCCGAAAGTTGTGCTGCCGTCGGGAAATCGTCTGAATGTATTGTGTGCCTGCTCGTTACCGTCAACGCTAATAGAGATTTGCAAATTTACTTTGCTTGCATATTCCAAAAAATCATTATCAAGTAAAATGCCGTTTGTAGTAACTTTGTAATGAAAATATCCTGATTTTGTATGGCTGTATGCAATGGTTTCTTTAATTAAATCCTTTTTCAAAAGCGGCTCGCCGCCAAAAAATATAATTCCCGTATTGACAGGATAGTTTTCGGAAATAAAATCAATAGTTTGAAAAGCCGTTTGCTGCGACATATCATTACGACTTGTCGGTGGCGAATAGCAATAGCGACAATTCAAATTGCAGCCTGTTGTTAGATGCAAGGTAACGTGCATTATTCTATTGTTATTTTATTTGTTTTGAGCCATTTAATAAAATCTTCAACTTGTGCGAGCAACATTTCTTTTTCATCTTTATGTGCAAGTACTCTGTTTTCTTTATCCTTTGTCCAATCGTTAGATTTAATTTGCGCTACGGGGTCGTAAAAAACAACTACATTAGTTTCTTTCTGTTTTTTTAACTCCTGATTGATAACTTCTGCCGCACGTTTGAGGTCGTAACTGGTAGCAGACGAGAAACAATTATCATTTTTTAATTTCTCGTAGTCATTTCGCGCAATAAATTGAATTGACCAATTGGAATTTTCATTATAAGCTTCCATTTTCAATTCGATTTTTACGTTTCCTTTCGGCGCACCTTCTTTTGCTCTACATTCATTTGCAATAGGTAATACTTCAAGCGGAATAGTCGGGCAATTTTCCCTGCTGAAATTGTATCCTTCGGCTTTCAATTTATCCAAAATGATTTTCATCGCTTCATCTTCGGATATGAAAACAGGCGGCGAGAATACTATACAACCTACCGAACCTCGACCTTCTCCGTGTGCAAAAACAGGTGCAACATTTGTAACAAGATTTTTCTTTGCCTTTTTCTTTTGTGTCTGTGGCGTACTTGTCGGACTATTTGCTTTCAAAGTATCAACTGTTTCAATTTTTTCAATTTTTGCGGCGGTACTTTTTCCGCAACTTGAAAGCATAAATGCAGCAAGAGAAGTTGCCACGAATTGATTTTTGAGCCATTTGTTCGGAATGTTCCGCGACAACAATTCCGGATGCTCTACAAACAACTCAATAGTAGGATAATTGGGTTGTTGTGTGTTGTTTACAGATTTAATTTCCATAATTGTTCTATTTAGATTTATTCGACCGCAAAGATAATTATTTTTTATCAAAAAAACAAAAATCCCCGTAAACTTGCTGTTTACAGGGATTTACTAATATTTATCTATCGTTGGTGAATAGTGGCGTTACTTCACTTCCTCAAAATCAACATCCGTTACGCCGCCATCTTGTTTTGGTGGTTGCTGTCCGGCGTTTGGGTTTTGAGCGCCAAACGGTCCGCCTTGTCCGAACGGATTGCCTGCGCCTGCACCTGCACCGCCGCCGGTCGGGTCGCCTTGTGCGTTGGCGGCGTTATACAAATCCTGACTTGCGGCTTGAAAGACGGTGTTGAGTTCGGCCATTGAAGCGTCGATGGCGGCAATATCCTGTGCTTTGTGGGCATCTTTGAGTTTTTGCAGAGCGGCTTCGATTTGCGACTTTTTGTCTGACGGCAGTTTGTCGCCGAGTTCTTTCAACTGCTTTTCGGTCTGAAAGATAGTGCTGTCGGCATGGTTCAGTTTGTCAATACGTTCTTTTTCTTTTTTATCGGCTTCGGCATTGGCTTCGGCTTCGGCTTTCATGCGTTTTATTTCGTCGTCAGTCAAGCCGCTGGAAGCTTCGATGCGGATACTTTGTACTTTGCCGGTTCCTTTGTCTTTGGCCGATACATTTAATATACCGTTGGCGTCGATATCAAAAGTTACTTCTATCTGCGGCACTCCGCGCATGGCGGAAGGGATGCCGTCTAAATGGAAGCGTCCGATGGTTTTGTTGTCGCGTGCAAGAGAACGTTCGCCCTGCAAAACGTGTATTTCGACCGACGGCTGATTGTCGGCGGCTGTTGTAAATACTTCCGATTTCTTTGTCGGGATGGTCGTATTGGCATCTATCAGGCGTGTCATCACGCTACCCATTGTTTCGATACCGAGCGAAAGCGGTGTAACATCAAGCAGCACAACATCTTTAACATCTCCCGAAAGCACTCCGCCCTGAATAGCAGCGCCTACGGCAACTACTTCGTCGGGATTTACGCCTTTTGAGGGTGCTTTGCCGAAGAATTTTTCTACCAATTCTTGAATGGCAGGTATTCGTGTAGAGCCGCCTACGAGTATTACTTCGTCAATATCGGAAGTATTCATTCCTGCGTCAGACAGAGCCTTTTTGCATGGTTCGAGACAAGCTTGAATGAGTTTGTCGGCGAGTTGTTCGAATTTGGCACGTGAGAGGCTTGTTACAAGGTGTTTGGGACCTGACGCCGTTGCTGTGATGTAAGGCAGGTTGATTTCGGTTTGCATCGACGACGAGAGTTCTATTTTTGCCTTTTCGGCAGCTTCTTTGAGGCGTTGCAGGGCGATAGGGTCGGCTTTGAGGTCAACGCCTTCGGTTGATTTAAATTCGTCTGCCAGCCAGTCTATTATGACATGGTCGAAGTCGTCGCCGCCGAGGTGGGTATCGCCGTTGGTTGATTTCACTTCAAAGACGCCTCCTCCGAGTTCGAGTATTGAGATGTCGAATGTGCCGCCGCCAAGGTCGAACACGGCGATTTTCATGTCCTTGTTAGCTTTGTCGAGACCATAAGCCAGCGATGCTGCAGTAGGCTCATTTACAATGCGTTTAACAACAAGCCCTGCTATTTCGCCTGCTTCTTTGGTAGCCTGACGTTGCGAGTCGCTGAAATACGCCGGCACGGTGATGACGGCTTCCGTAACTTCCTGACCGAGATAGTCTTCCGCTGTTTTTTTCATTTTTTGAAGTACCATAGCGGATATTTCCTGCGGGGTATAAAGCCTTCCGTCGATGTCAACGCGAGGCGTATTGTTATCGCCTCTCACGACGCTGTACGGCACACGTCCGATTTCTTTCTGCACCTTGTCGAAAGTCTCTCCCATAAAGCGTTTTATAGAGAAAATAGTCTTTTTAGGGTTGGTAATAGCCTGCCTTTTGGCGGGGTCGCCAACCTTACGTTCGCCACCTTCGACGAATGCCACTATGGAAGGCGTAGTGCGTTTGCCTTCGCTGTTTGCTATCACTACGGGTTCGTTGCCTTCAAGCACTGCAACGCACGAGTTGGTTGTTCCCAAGTCTATTCCGATAATTTTTCCCATTTCTTTATTATTTTAATTGTTAATTTTATGGTTTGGGTCGAAAATGTTCGACCTTTCATTGCATTGATTTACAAACAGTGTGCCAAAAGGGGAAAATATCATTGATACTGACAAAATGACAGCATAATGAGTGGATAGTTACATTTCAAAATCTGCTAAAATAGGGAGATGGTCGCTGTAACCGTTTTTGTATATTGGTCCTTGATAGTTGCGTGCGGGCGACTGCTCGCCACGACTGTTTTTGGGGGTCAAAAGAAACTCGGCAGCAAATATACGCTGTCCGTCTTTTTTTAGATAAGAGTAGAAATGACGGCTCACAAACATCTGGTCGATTTGCGACCACTCGCCTTGAAACTTGTGTGAGCCGTAGTAATTGAGTTTGTTGGGGTTGCCGAAAAGATTGACCAAAAGATCATCCTGCGTCAAAATTTTAATACTTTTGTCATTCGGCGAATCGTTGAAATCACCCATCGCAACGATGTTGGCCGCAGGGTCGGCATTGAGGAGAGAATCGCAGATGTGACGCAGAAACGTGGCGGCGTCGATGCGGTCGGGTTCGGATTCTTTTTCGCCTCCCGAACGCGACGGGAAGTGGCATACGAAGACGTGCAACCGCTCGCCGGTAATAATTTCGCCCTCTACATGCAAGATGTCGCGCGACAGTTTAGCCTTATTGCCAAACGGAATACGCCGCGAAGCGTGGCTCAAATAGCGAAACTTATCTCGCTGATACATAAGGGCGTTGTTGATACCTCGACGGTCGCTGCCGGTAGTGATACAGTAGTTATAATTCTGTGCGCGCAGAGGAGTACGCGAAATGAGATGCGTCAGGACGGTATCGTTTTCGACTTCACACAGCCCGCAAAGCGCCGGAGTATCCCATTCTCCGGCGGCAGTGATCACTTGCGCCGTATTGCGCAGGTGATTGTAATAGCGTTGCGCCGTCCAGCGATTAGCGCCGTTGGGAAGAAACTCATCGTCGTTTTTATCCGGATCGTCGTAGATATCAAACAGATTTTCAACGTTATAGAACATCACGCAGAAATTCTGTTTCCGGCTATTACTTTGAAGAGCCGGTGCGTGCGACGTTCCTGCGATTTTGGAAACCGTGTGATTACCGCCGCAACCGCCGCATCCAAGCAGTAATACGAACGTCGATACAATAATTATATTACTAATCCGCTTCATATTCATACGCTCCTATTGATGCTCCTTCGGACGCTTCGAGGCGGTTTACTCCGAAGCGGTCGGTCGGAAATTCTTCCGCTATGGTGCGGTCTGCCTTGCCTCTTACACTCGAAACACTGTCGGGACGGAAGTCATAAACGTAATCGTAAACATTGCCGTCTGCCTTTGGAGTACTTTTGACATAAGTAGGACTTTTTTCAAAAATATTTTTGATAAAACGCTCCGATTCAATCGCGTAAATCTTTATCAGACAGTGATTAAAGCGATAATTAAACGTCTCATCGTTGCCGTAAACGTTAGATTGGTCGGTAACAAGACCTAACTCGCCGATATTATCCTCCTGCGTGGAATCGAGACGCGAGTTGCCGTCGATGATACAATTGTCGAAAAATGCCTGCCGAAGCGGGTAATTGAGCTTTTGTTCGCTTCCGTCGGGCAGGACGTAAACAAGATTGTCAGCCAACGTTAAGGCTTGCACAAAGTTCTTGCCGGAACTGCCGCCCATAGCCGACGGCATATAGTTTGCCAGCGTGCAGTGAGCAAACCGGTATTTACCGCCCGCCAAAAGCACTAAATAAGAGACCGAATTACTGAACTCGGTGTTGTAAGCCTCTATATAACAGTTGATTGCAAACATCAGAGTGCCTCCCATATTACGTATCTGCGAGTTGCGGATGTCGATTTTCTTACGCTCTATATTAGATTCGTCGAAAGTCAGCCCGTTGATACCGTTACGTATCATGGTGTAATTCAATTCGTTATCAAAACTTTCCGCATCGAAATACATTCCTTGCCACTGCGACGCTACATTGTCGTAAGAAAGCGCCGTGTTTAGACGGTCAAGCCTGTCGCCCCTGAATGTAACAGGCTCATCGTGAGAACCATAAGTCTTCAAAGTGCCGTAAATTACCCATCTGGCGTCTTTGTGCATATAAAATGATACGCCGGAAGCGACGGTCAAAGTAGCGCCGGAAGCGATTTTTACGCTGTCGTAAACGAGATATGGTCGGTCGGCTGTCAGCGTTGTGTCATGCTCGAAAACGACGCCACCCCTTAAAATGTGCGCATTCTGACCGTAAGCTTCGAGAATGACCGCCTGCCGTACACCGTTTGTGATAAAAATGACGGAATCATACATCACAAACGGCGTGTTTTCGTCGGTAGGGTCAACGGTAACTTCTACCGCTACATAAATGCTGTCGTGCTTCCAAATATTGATGTCGTTGAAGTCGTTGCCGCTGCGCCCGTCAACATTGATACGAAAACCGCTACTTCCTCCGCTGCCGAGAGTTATATTGCTGATATTCAGCGCCTCATCATTGCTGTTATATATCATAAAAAAGCCCGTAACAGAGCCTACGGTAGTGAATATCGTATCAAACGACAGCGTATCGGTCGAAAAATGCGGTTGATGTTTGGGATTGACCGAATAACTGTCGATGTCGTTGCATCGAACCATCAACAGTACAATGACTAAACATAAAATGACATATTTATACATTTCTTAACACATCGAGTAAATGCTGCCACCACATACCTACGGTGGGTATTTCGATACGTTCGTCGGGTGAGTGAACGCCGTATAGCGTTGGTCCGAACGAAATCATGTCGAGGTCGGGATATTTTTCCATGAATAGTCCGCATTCCAAGCCGGCATGAATAGCCTTAATTTCAGCGTCTTTGCCGAACAACCGGCGATAACTTTCCAGCGCCACTTTAAGGATTTTGGAATCGGGATTAGGCGCCCATCCGGGGTATCCGTCGCGGAATGTTACTTCTGCGCCTGCAAATCGGAAAACCGCCTCAACCTGCTCTCCGATAGCCTGTTTAGCCGATTCTATCGAGCTGCGCTGGCTTGTCTCTACAATTATTTTGTCGTCGTCAGCCATCTTAACGGAAGCCAGATTGGTAGAAGTTTCAACCAAATCGTCGATGTCGCGGCTCATAGAGATAACGCCGTGCGGGCATGTAAGGAGTGCATATACAAGGCGATGGAAATTGTCGCTAATAAGCTCGTATTGAGGCATTTCAACCGATTCCAAAGTTATCTTGACATCCGGGTCGGTTTTTTTCAGTTCGTTGGCTATATCGGCGGCAAAAACATTAAGCGCTACGCTCAACTGTTCGCGGTCTTCGGGCATGATGCCGATTACGGCGCTTGCTTCGCGGGGAATGGCGTTATGCAGATTGCCGCCTTTGATGGTGCTTAAACCGAAATTGTCGAAATTTTTCATTCCGGCATACAAAAAACGAGCAAGGATTTTGTTGGCATTGCCGCGTCCTTTTTCAATATCGCAACCCGAATGGCCGCCTTTGAGACCGCTGACGCCGACGCGGAAAAACGACTTTCTATCGTCAGCCTTTATCGCAGGGCATTTAAACGTCGCTATCGTACCTTTTCCGCCAGCGCAGCCGATAAAAATTTGACCTTCGTCTTCACTGTCAAGGTTGAGCAGTATCTTACCTGTCATAAAGCCTGATTGCAAGGCATTTGCGCCGGTAAGCCCCGTTTCCTCATCGACGGTAAAAAGACATTCTATTTTGCCGTGTTCGATATCGTCCGACATCACTACCGCCAGCGCCGCCGCTAATCCGATGCCGTTGTCGGCGCCGAGCGTCGTACCTTGCGCCCGCAGCCAGTCACCATCGACAACGGTTTTGATGGGGTCGTTGTCGAAATCATGCACTACATCGCTGTTTTTTTCGCAAACCATGTCTAAATGAGCCTGCAAAATCACCGTCGGACGGTCTTCAAAGCCTTTCGTAGCGGGCTTGGTTAGCAGCAAGTTACCTGCTGCGTCTTTCTTTACCGGAATGCCTGCCTTTGCGGCTACATCCTCAATGTAGGCTATTATCTTTTCTTCTTTCTTTGACGGACGTGGTATCCGCGTAATTTCGTCGAAGTACTTCCAGACGATTTTTGGTTCTAATTCATTGATTTTCATAATGTTAATATTGTATTTGAGTTGTTAATAATTTACAAATAATGTCATTAATACCGAAAAACGAAAAAATATCGGTAAAAAAAGAACGTAAAATGATATAAAAATATTATCTTTGCAGCCGCAAATATAAAAAAAAATGCTCAAAATTGTAATATTAGGCATAATAATTTTACTTTTCAGCACAGTGTTGATGTGCATAAAAGTCTTATCAAAACGGGATGGTCGCATATCGGGCGGTCATATCGGAGATAGCGAAGCATTGAAAAAACAGGGTATCGGGTGCGCACGAACTCAGGACATGGAAGCGCAAGTCCGGCAAAATTTGTCGGAAAAGATAAACAAATAAGAAACATTTATAATTTGAATATGAAAGATATTATACATTATGTAATTGAGGCGGTACTTGCAATAGCCGTCGTTATTTTATTCGTTCTCAGTTCCGGCAACAAGCCGGTTTCGAAAGTTGTTACCGGCGTAAGCGATACTGCCGTAATGTGCAGCAAGCCGTTGCCGTTTGCGTATGTCGATATCGATTCGCTGATGCAAAACTACACGCTGTCGATAGACCTTAACGAGCAATTAGCTAAGAAAATTGAAAATGCTCATGTTACTCTGACTGAGAAGAAACGTAAACTTCAATCCGAAGCCGCCGATTTTGATCGAAAGTTAGAGACGGGCTCGTTTCTTAATCGTGAACGTGCGGAAGCCGAACAGCACCGTCTGCAAACTAAGGCCATAGAGATAAAGGAGTTAGAGGAAAAAATGACACTGGAGATACAAGAAGACCAGCAGCGAATGAATATTGATTTGAGTACTACTGTAATATCGCAGGTGCGTAACTACAACCGCGACAAAGGCTATCAAATCATCTACGGCAAATCGCGCGACAACATCCTCTACGCCGACGATGTTTACAACATCACCGCCGAAGTAATTGATTATCTCAACAGCACACATCAAACTACTCCGTTGAAACCGGAGTAAGAGTTCGTTGTTCAGACAAGGTTCTACTCGTTGTTCAGACAAGGTTCTACCTTGTCTGTTTTATCTTGGTAGGCTTTGCTTACATCGCTTTATCGGTAGGCGCAACCATTGATTTATCGGTAGGCGCAACCTGCCAAGATAGAACCGGACGATAGGAGTTGAGAGTTGAGATGACGGTACCACGTCATTGCGAGGAACGAAGCAATCCAGAATACAGGAAGTAATCCATTTTCTATCAAACGGCAATAATTGGGAACCTCTAAAAATTGAGTTTTTCGAGGTTCCCAATATAATGTTGCCGCTAATCATACAGCGGCCCGCGCGGACGCGAACCGGCAAAAGCATACCACGCTATCACACAGTAGGCAAGAAAGACAAAACACATGCCGGATGCAATTTGATGTTCGCCACTCGAAATAAGGCCCCATCCGGTAGCAGATAATCCGCTTATTATCAGCGAACCGATAGCGCCTCCTATAAGGCTCATTACTAATATTGATGCGCCGAGTTTGGCATTAGGGCCTAAACCTTTGACGCCGGATGCAAAGTTGGTAGGATACATCAGAGACATAAAAAATGCCGTAAAAATCAATGCGTAAATGCTTACGGGAACAGAGAATCCGGCAAACGGAACAGGCAAAAAGATGTTATGCAATCCAAGTCCGATATGCTCTTCTCCCCAAGCCGAACCAAGTATTACTACTACAATCAGACATAAGTTGATTATAGCATAAACACCCATCAGCCGTGCAGGTTTGAAGTATTTCATCAGCCATGTAGCAACAAAACGTCCTGTCATAAAGAGTATCATATTGGCTATCACAAATCCACCGGCGGCTTTTTCGCCCAGATCGCTGTTTTGGGTGATATACAGGACGATATAACTCCACGTTCCGAGTTGAGCGCCGAGATAAAAAAACTGTGATATGATAGCGCCCCACCAGTGAGGATATTTCAATAATGCCCTGAAACTGCCTTTTTCGGCGCTTGTTTTCTCTGCCGCTACTTCCGGAAATTTGGCGCGACGAATTAATAACGCGACGAGCAAAACAACGGCTGCAAGCGCAATATAAACAGGAAATACACGAGCATTCTCGGCTTTCAGGAAGTCAGAATAAGCATTGCCGGTAGCGGTTATGGTACGCTTCATTTCTTCGATAGCCTGCGATGTAGGTTCGATGCCGGAAAAAATAAATACCGTAGCCGCCGTCGATGCCAGAATATTGCCGATAGGATTAAACGACTGTGCAAAGTTAAGGCGACGTTCGGCTGTGGACTTGTCGCCCAAACTGACAACAAAACTGTTTGCGCCTATTTCAAGAAAGGCACATCCGCCCGCCATCACGAAAATTCCGCCGAGAAACAATATATATTCCTGCGTACTCGCAGCAGGATAGAACAACAAACAACCGGCTGCAAACAGCAACAAACCGAACAAAATGCCTGCCTTATAACCTTTTCGCTGCATATAAAGACCGGCCGGAATAGAGAGGCAAAAATAACCTGTCTTCAATGCAAACGGAAGAAATCCCGTCTGTGCCAGACTCAGTTCAAGCGATTTTTTGAATTGTGTAATCAGAAAATCGTTAAGCGTATTCGGCCATGACCAGAGAAAAAACAGCAACGTTACCAATACGAACGTCATCACATACCCCGGTGTAATAAGTTTCTTATTTTCCATTATTTATAATTCTTCCGTCCATATCTTTTCTGTCGTATTCCGGTTTGAGCGGAAATTTTATCGGCATGTTGTCGCGGGTTGAGCGATAGATTGCCGTGAAGAGTTCGACGGTCTTGCGACCTGCTTCGCCCGTAACAAGCGGCTCATGACCATTATCCAAAGCATTCAGGTAGTCTTCAATTTGACGTTCCATGTAATAAACCGTCGGGTCGATGCTGTTAAACAGTTCGCTGTCTTGACGCACCCACTCGCTCAACATCGTTTCTTCACCGGAAATAGTCCAAAGGTCATTGACCGGCGGTTCGAGTACCGACGACATACCGGCTATGAACATCGCTCCTCCGTCGGTCTGCACGCCTGCCGAGGCACCGTTGGAACCGTGTATATGTACCTTACCGAATATGCCCGGTTTCTCGGAATTACTGACTATGATGTTGCCGACGCCGCCGTTCTTAAACTTGACGACAGCCACCGCCGTATCCTCGACCTCAATATAGGGATGATTGAGATTGCGTTGAACGCCGTAAACTTCGTCGATGTCACCCATCATCCACAGCAGAATATCAAGCTGGTGCGGGGCTTGGTTGACAAGCACGCCGCCGCCTTCCATATCCCATGTTCCGCGCCACGGGTCTGAATCATAGTAGGCTTTGTCGCGCCAGCCGAGCATGTTGACCGTGCCGAGCAGAGGTGTGCCTATCTTGCCCTCGTCGATAGCGCGGCGTATGCGCTGAACCGGAGCGTACCAGCGGCGCTGGCTGACAACACCGAGCCGTACACCTGCCTTGCGACAAGCTTCAATCATCTTGTCACAATCTTCCAACGTTGACGCAAGCGGCTTTTCTACAAGCACATTGGAACCGGCTTGTGCCGCTTTGACGGTTACTTCGCAGTGAAAGGGATGAGGATTGCAGACTATTACGAGGTCAATTTTACTGTCGTCAATCATTGTTTCAATCTCGTCGTAAGGCTTCGCACCATAAAGCGCGGCAAATCTTTCCGCCGATTCTTTAGTCCGACTCCATACTGCCGCTAACTTCGCATTGTGCAGATTTTCAACTGCTTTAGCATGAAGATGTGCTACTTTGCCGCATCCTATAATTGCAATATTTTTGTATGACGACTTCATGGTACAAGTATAACTTTATTAAGATTACTTTCGCGATTATAGAGACGACGGAACCATTCGGCGCCTTCGCTCAACGGCGCGACGGCCGAAATCATGTCGTCAACGTTCAACGTGCCGCCGGCAATCATGTCAAGAACCATCTCATACTCGCCGTTGATGGCACAACTACCTTGAATTTTAATCTCTTGCGTTACGATTTTCTGCAAAGGGAACTCAATTTTAGGCGTAATGTTTCCGACTAACACTGCCGTTGCGCCTTTTCTTAACGTGTCGATCATAGCATTGACCGTCGAAGAGATGCCTATAGCCTCGAAACCGAAGTCTGCACCGCGTCCTTTGGTGTGTTGCTTTACTATCGCCGTTACGTCCTGCTCTGCGGAGTTGACGGTAAGCGATGCGCCGTAGTTTTTCGCCGTTTTGAGTTTCCCGCCGTCAATATCAACGGCTATGACCTGCGTTGCTCCTGCCGTCTTTAACATGCTGATTATGAATGTACCTATCATTCCGCAACCAAAGACAATCGCGCTGTCGCCCACCTGAATGCCCGACAACTTAACCGCATGTGCAGCCACAGCCGCCGGTTCTACCATCGCCGCCTGCTCGTAACCGACGCTTTCGGGTATGCGGTAGAGGATGTGCTGCGGCACGGTCAGATATTCCGCAAAAGCGCCGTGCCGCTTGTATTCTACCGGCGAAACGCCTATTACCTCGCGCCCTTCGCTGAGGTTGTAACGCCCATGCAACGTGAACCAATCGTCTAACGGATAGACTGTTGAGTCGAACGTAACGCGGTCGCCTGCTTTCCAGCGTGTAACGCCCTGTCCGACGCCGACAATCTCGCCCGACGCTTCGTGTCCCATGATGAGAGGCGGTTGGCGACGTCCGGTGCTGCCGTCCATCCCGTGAACGTCGCTGCCGCAGATGCCGCAGGCTTTCACACGAACCAGCACTTCGCCGACATTTGGTTGCGGATCAGGCATGTCTCTGTAAACCAACTTGTTGTAGTCGTCTAAAACTAATGCTTTCATCTAACTACGCCTTTTGTGATAATCAGATTTGCATACGCTTCGGATTCGCTTGTGGCGACGATGCAATACGCTTGCCGCGCACGCTCGTAGAAGTCGAACCTCGGAAGCAAGAGCAGTTGCTTGTTGCCGTCGGGAAACTGCGCGAGGATCTCTCGATAGCGGCTCCATACTTTCGGCTCGTCATCGCCTGCGTATTTCATCAGTATCGCCGTGTAGTCCACTGCATAATCAAGCGGAAACAACGGCAAGATAGCTTGCAGCAAATCCGTAATTGTATGACCGTCAGCGCGTATAAGGCGTTGAGCATTTGTAGCGGCAGGAAAATTGCTGTCGCCGAACACGATTTCATCGCCATGACCCATCTCTGCAAGATTTTTCAGCAGGTCAGGCGAAATAATTCCACTAATACCTTTTAACATAATATTTAATTTAAAAATTAATAAATGCGGGATTTGGACGAATGTTCATAGTAATCGGGGTTATTGCCGAGTATGTCGAGGACAGGTTGCGAGAGGCGGTCGATCAGCGCTTCCGTTGCGTCGGAAATTTCCGCAGTACAGGCTTCGATATTGGTTTTCAGCTGATTAATATTGCGTGAACCGACAAGAGCCGAAGCAATAAACGGCTTTTTCAGCATCCACGCTATCGCAAGTTGAGATATGGAGAGATGCTGTTCGGATGATATATTACGCAGAGCATCAACCGTTTCAAAGATTTCTTTTTCTGCTCCCGCTTCATTATGGCGCGAAGTGCCTTTGCCGCTATCCTGTGCAAAATGTCGCGAATGAGCCTGATGCGGAGGCACGTCAGCTGGGGTTTTGTACTTACCTGTCAGCAATCCCTGCATCAATCCCATCGAGCCTATAATACTGATATTGTGCGTCATACAAAAAGGCGCTATTTCGGCTTCAATCGCACGCGATACAATATTATAAGTAATTTCGTTCACGTCGGGATGTATGCCCGCAGTCAATACTTCGGTCATCTGTTTGACGCCGAAATTACTGATGCCGACAGAGCGTATAAGTCCCTCACGTTTAAGCGCTTCGAGTTGCGTAAAAGCTTCTTCCACAGTCGGCGGGGCGGTTATGAGGCTGCTGTCGGCGGTAAAATGCTCAACCGACAGTTTGTTAATCGGCCAATGCAACATATAAACGTCAAGATAGTCTGTTCCGAGCCGACGGAGGCTTGCGATGCAATGTTCGCGCACGTTATGACAATTCGACGGGCTGATTTTCGAGATAACGACAGCCTCGTTGCGACGACCTTTAAGTGCCTTACCGAGAGATGTTTCGCTTGCGCCGTTGTTATAAACTTCTGCTGTGTCAAACGTATTGACGCCCATATCAAGCGCAACGTTCACCACTTCGTTGACGTCCCTTTGCGGCTGTTCACCCCAATACTCGCCGCCGCCGAATGTCCAGCAGCCAACAGTCATCGCGGTAACGTAAATGTCCGACTTTCCTAATTGTTTCTTTTTCATTGTAGTTTTGTTAATTTTTGTTAATTTAATACATCCTGATTATCAGTCTTTTTGAGATTGATAATGCGGAATTTTGGTTTTACGATGCGGATACTCATGCGGTCGAAGACCGTGTATGCGGACGTTATCGTCGAATCTAACGGTGCGAGGCGTGTCATACCGTTCTCCCAGAGCGACATTGCTTCGATTTCAGGCTTAAACTCTCTGCCTTTAACAGCCTTAATATCAGCGCGATACAACAACGCAGGCTGTCCGCAGGCGTACTCGTCTTCCTCATGCGTCAGCCTGTTAAACTGCGGGTAGTAGTCGTTGTAATCGCCTGCGAGGTTCATTTCAATCCAACAAATCCACTCCGAACCACCCGAAACTTCAGCGTCGATGCGGAAATTTTCGCTTTTCGGCGTAGCGCCCGATATGATTATCTCATCCTCCTCGTCCGGTTTGCCGTCGCGAAACACCTTAACCCATTGAGGCACAGCCGATGGCACGTCGGCTTTACCTTCCCAGTCGCCGATTCCGACACGTTTGGTTACGAAAATCTGCTTCTTGCGACCGTTATTAGGGTTTTCGAGCCAGATAGCGAACTGCGGCGGTTCGGCGTATGTCGAGAGGTATATCGCCTGCCGATTGATATGTATGTCGAACTCTATCAGCACTTTATTCCACTGACGTATCAGCACGAAAGCCGCTCCTGCCGTTCCTGCAATCACCAACCCGATGAAAGCCTTCTTTATCCGCGAAAATATCTTTTTTCTGTTCACTAATTTTACCTGTTAATATAATCTAAACCATTCTGTTACTGCGTATATCCAACCGTGCCGCGTTGTCGTTGCCGATAATTGCTCCGGTAGCGCTGTCAATGTTGATGAGGTTTTTGCCGCTACGGTAGGATAGATTGGCGAGGTTTATCATTGTAGCGCTCATAACTCCCTGTAACAGAGGCGCATTAGGTATTTTGCGCGAGCGGATGCAGTCGATGAAATTACGGTGATGCACTTCGTCGGGGAAATAACCTACGCCTTTGGCTACGACGCCGAAATCTTTGCCGCCGAACACCTGCCAGCCGCCGCCATGACGTCCGAGAAACATCACGCCCTTAGTGCCGTAAATCTCCGTCCGTGTCGCGTTGTTGCGCCATTCGGGAAAACGCTCGCTGAAACGTATCTCTTGCGGTGTTTTGGTCATATAATCACCAAACTGCGATGATTCGAGGCTGATGACATATTTTCCCATATCAAACACAACGGTCTGATTATCCGGTATTTCGCGTTTGTCGTCGAATATCACTCTGCCTCCCGCACAGAATACGTTTTGAGGCAGCGGCGGGTCGCCAAGCGCCATTCGTGCGAGGTCAATCACATGCGAAGCATCACCCGACATGGAGATGCCGCCAGAGTAATCCCACCAGTCATACCACCCTTTGTGCCGCGATACGTTGTATGGAACCGACGGCGCCGGGCCGAGCCACATATCCCAGTTAAGTCCTTCGGGAACAGGGCTATCCTGTTTCAAAACCCACTGTCGTGTGCCGGGCAACATGCAGTACGATTTGACGGTAACAATCTCGCCCAATTTGCCGTCGGCAATATAGTCGCGGGCAGAAAAGGCATAGTCGCCGCTGCGGTTTTGGGTGCCGCACTGCACGATACACTTGTTTTTTTCCGCTGCTTCGAGCATCCGACGCCCCTCTTCGGCCGACAGGCAGACGTTTTTTTCAACATAAACGTCCTTACCTGCATTACAAGCCCAAACGGTCGCCAACGAATGCCAGTGTTCGGGCGTCGTAATCACCACAGCATCAACATCTTTGTCGGCAAACGTTTCGCGCATGTCGCGGGTACGTTTCGGCTCATAGCCTTGAATTTTAGCCAATTCCGTAATGACGCTGCCACCGCGCGTGTCGTCCACGTCGCAAACGTATTTAACTTCAACCTTATCGGATGAGTGTAACATGTTAAGTATCACTTGGGAGCCACGTCCTCCCGCGCCAAGCAAAGCAAGAACTACTTTATTATAAGCCATTTTTTTTAAATTTTATACTTTCTCCGGCACTTCGTAGCCTTTGCGATACGAGCCGCGAGCAATGATGTTAGCTTCGTCGCTGTTGGTGAATTTTTCGGTTGCAGGGTCGTAAAACAACTGTTTGTTGCCGACGCGGTAAGCGATGTTGCCGAGGTGGACAAGGACGGCGCTCTGGTGGCACTGTTCGACGTCGCCGTTAGGCTGTTTGCGCGACCGCAGGCATTCGATGAAATTGATTTGATGTTCTTTGTCGGGGAATACGCCGCCTTCCTGCGCCACTATCTCGTTGTTTTTACCTAACACTTGCCAGCCGCCGCCATGACGACCAAGATACATAAGTCCCTCTGTGCCATATATTTCGGTTCTGGTAGAGTTATTGCGCCAATTAGGCCAGCGTGTCGGGTCCATGCGGATATCGCCGGGCGTTTTTGTCATGTAGTTGGTCGCGTTACCGTTGTCGCAGGTCAGCGAGAAATCGCCGAAATCATACACAATACTCTGATATTCGGGTGTATCACACGAGCTACCGAAGATATGGCTGCCGCCCCAGCCGTAAATTGAGCGTGGGGCTGTCGGGTCGCCGATAACGAAGCGGCATAGATCCATCACATGCGAAGCGTCGTCGGCAAGCGAGCCGCCGCTGTAAGCCCAATAACTGTTCCAGCCGCCGCGTCCGTTTTCGTCAACTATCGAAGGGCTGAAACCGCGCATCGGCGCCGGTCCAAGCCACTTGTCCCAGTCTATCCATGCGGGTACGGCTGTTTCGGGCGCTTCGCCGCATTTGCCGCCGCCAAGCATGTTGTAACACTTTACGGTTACTATTTTGCCGAGTTTGCCGCTGCTGATATATTCTCGTGCCGAGAAGCCGTATGGCGCGCTACGGTTTTGGAAGCCGACTTGCACTACGCGCTTGTATTTGGTAGCGGCTTCGACCATCTTTCGGCCTTCCCAGATGTTGATAGACGGGTTTTTCTCGACATAAACATCTTTGCCGGCCTGACAAGCCCATATCGTTGCCGGCACGTGCCAGTGTTCGGGAGTGGCTACCCAGACGGCGTCAATATCCTTATCGTCAAATACTTGCTTCATCTCGTCGGACGTCGCCGGTTTGTAGCCGAGTTGTTTTTCGACTTCGGCGGCGGCTTTGGCGAGTTTGGTTTTGTTGACGTCGCAAACGGTCTTTATTACAACGTTTTCGTTCACTTTGCAGCAATTGATGATGCATCCCAAGCCGCGTCCGCCGCATCCGATAAGCGCGAGGGCTATTTTGTCGTTTGCTCCCGTGCAGGCGGTAACGTTCATCACTGCGTTAGCGCCGACGGCGTAGCTAACCGACGCTAACATACCACTTTTAATAAAATGTCTTCTGTTCATAATTTATTATTTAGTTATTTTTAACAGATGGTTTACTGCGTTGAACATCAGATTGCGAAAGCTTTCCGATTTCCAATCGTCCCAATGTCCGAGCGAGGTGTAGAACGTATTGCCGTTGAGCCATGCGACGGGTTCGTCGGCGACGCCCGGATTGCTTCCTATCAGCAGCACTTGTGCTTTTGCGGTACGTAGCGGACGGTTTTGATAGAGCCAGTTAGGACTGTTATAAGGCGTAACGCCTTTCAGTAGCGGGTGATTTTCCATGCCGGGCGTCAGTTTCACGTCGGTACCCGTTTTCAGATGTCCGTAATGCCCTTGATAGTTGCCGCCAAACACATCTCGGTCGAACTCCGGCCATTGTGCCATCATGTCGGCAGCGCTTGCCGACGCAGCCTCAATACCGCCGCCCGAACGCGGCACATTGCCTTTGGCGTCAAACGAATGTGAAGCCGTACGGATACCGATTACCGGACGTCCGCTTGCAACATAAGCCTTTATTTTCGCCATCTTTTCCGGTTCGAGCGCACGACGGCGAATGAAGAACACTGCCAGCGATGCGTCGTCAATAATTTGCAGGTTTTCAAGGTTATGACGTGTTGGCGCTGCCGTCAGAGCCGTTCCGCCGACAGGCATTCCGTAAGCTGCATATTCGGCTTTTGTTTCGGCGTTGGCGTCGGGTTTGGCGTCGTTCATGATAGGTATTCCGATCGCAAAATCGCAGTGTATGTCTTTGAGCGTCAGTTGGTGAGCAAACTCCGGCAGTCGCTGGTTGGCGCGATATTCGCTTTCGGCTGTCAGAAACGCTACGCGCGGACGTTTGTCGCCGCTGAAAACAAACTGTTTGCGATCGGTGAAATCCGTCGATACGATTGTCGGACACACGTAAGTTTCGATATACTCAATCATCAGGTCGAGCCCCGAAAAATGATTTACACGCGGCGCCATTTGATGGTTATACATCAGGTCGGTCATGTCGCGCATCAGCACAACGTTCATTCCCATGCGTTTCATTGCCCGCAGCCCGAACGACCGCCCGATGACGCACATGTTAGTATGTACGCCTGTGAGGATGACGTTTTTGATGCCTTTCTTTTTGAAATAAGATCCGATTTCAGCTCCGTTATCGCTGATAAGGTCATTATCAGCAACTTCGAGCGCATCGATCTGCTTCTTCCACGCCCTGTGCGGCTTGCAGTCAGGCTCTTCGCACCCTTCGTCCGATTGGTCAACAGGCCATACGGCGCCCTCTTCCGAAGGCAGTTTGTTGCCCGCAGCCAGCGCTGCAAGTTTCTTGTCGAGATACTTTGCCGCCTCTTTGCGCCCTTTGAAATCTTTGTAATAATCAATGCAATCGCTCGGTGCGTGAACGATTTTAACCCCTTTTGCGCGGGCAATGTTAAGCACTTCGTTAAGTTGCGGCGCCATTTCCGCCACGCGAGCCGTAGCCCCGTCGCACCAGTGTTTGTCCCACATATCGCAGATGATGATAGCCGTTTGCGACGGCAACCATTGTTGGATATTGTTCGTGATTATCCGCAGTCCCTGTTCGCCTTCGTAGGGCGACGCCGGACGTTGCTGTAAGGAAACGCGGATAGGTGTTTCAACGATTTTCTTTGCGTTAACATC
>JAITHS010000078.1 GCA_031279875.1 Tannerella sp. | reverse complement strand
GGCGTCGAGCGTCGATACCGTCAGCGATTTACCGAAACGGCGCGGGCGGGCGTAAAAATATATCACTCCGTTGTCTATCAGATTAACCAAATATTCAGTTTTATCCACGTAAATATAATTCCCTTCGCGGATTTTCTCGAAGGTCTGTATGCCTATCGGCAATTTTTTTAGTTTTGTTTCCATTTGCTTAAAATTTTTTCTTGACATCTGCAAAGATACGATTTTTTTTTGAATTTCGTATTATTTCACAGAAAGCGGAAAGTAGAAAGCAGAAAGCGGTACCTCGTCATTATAAGCAGGAATGATAGCCCCAAACGATAGGTAATGACGGTACCACGTCATTGCGAGGTACGAAGCAATCCAGCGTGCCTTTTCCTTCCGGAGTTCTGCCTGTATTCTGGATTGCTTCGTTCCTCGCAATGACGAATGCGCTGTGCGTTAACGCCCTACCAATGACGGACGTAAGCTCCAAACCGCTTGCAGGGTTTAAAACCACTGCAATGGTTCGTGGTACCGTCATCTCAACTCTCAACTCTCAACTCTCAACTCTCAACTCCTCCTCATCCCCTCGTCCCCTTTGTTATTTTCATAATTCATAATTTTTTATTACCTTTGCGGGCAGTATTTACAACTGATAAGATATGAAATATTCTGATTATGAAGATTATGATGATTCGGATGATTTGGAACAAGACGGTTCTCATCACGAACAACAACAAGCCGAAGCGGATTATAACCGCTTTGAGGATACGTTCGATAAATTTGACTTGACGTCTAACAACTACGATATTTCCGTTATCGTCAACTCGCTGTTAGACAGACATTATGCAAAAAATTTCACCCCCGAAGTATTGCGGCACATACACGGTTGCATTGACCTTACGACCCTTAACGCCAACGACAGCAACGAAAGCGTCAGGGCATGGGTTGAAGACAACGTTAACGCTTTCGACGGAAAATATTCCGACGTCAACAACGTGGCGGCTATTTGCACCTATCCGCTCTTTGTAGAGGCTGTTAAAGAGACACTTACGGCGGCTAACATTAAAATTTGCGCCGTTACGGGAGGTTTTCCGGCGTCGCAAACTTTTACCGAAGTAAAGATAGCCGAAACTGCAATGGCTGTTCTCGAAGGAGCGGAAGAGATTGATACTGTGATGAATCTCGGCTATTTTTTCGATGAAGACTACGAGACGTTGAGCGACGAACTGATTGAGATAAAAGACAGTTGTCGTGGGGCGACGATGAAAGTCATACTCGAAACAACGGCGCTCCTAACAACTGAAAATGTCCGTAAAGCAGCTATTTTGGCGCTTTATTCGGGAGCGGATTTTATTAAAACCTCGACAGGAAAATTTCCCGCTAATAACACGACCGCACTGCGGCTGGAAGATGCCGTTTATGTGATGTGCAAAGTAATTAAGGAATATGCTTCCAAGACAGGTCACAAAGCAGGAATTAAGATAGCAGGAGGTATCAAAACCGCCGAAGATGCCGTCAAATTCTACACTATTGTTAAAGAAACGCTCGGAAAGGAATGGACGTCCAAAGAACTGTTTCGTATAGGTGCAAGCAGTTTGCACAAAGATATTGAACAGAGATATGGCTGAAATAATCAAAGACAAACAAGTTTTCTCGCTGACAGAAGTATTAATAAGTGTAAAAAATACACTTGAAAAACGCTATACGAGCGCTTTCTGGGTTAAAGCAGAGATGAACAAACTCAACTTCTACCGTCAGTCGGGACACTGCTACCCCGACCTCGTAGAGAAACTTAACGGCAAAGTCGTAGCCCAGATGAGAGCAATCCTCTGGAGCAACGAATATCGCCACATCGACGAACAGTTCCGCCTCACTCTCAACGAGCCGCTAAAAGACGGCATCAAGATACTTTTCTATGCAAAAATCATGTTTGAACCCGCTCACGGGCTTAATCTGCACATCCTCGACATCGACCCCAGCTATACTCTCGGAGACCTCGAAAAGGAAAAGCAGGACACCATCCGACGACTGCGCGAAGAAGGCATATATAACGCTAATAAATCGCTGAAAATAGCCGCTTTACCGCAACGTATAGCCATTATTTCGGTCGAAACAAGCAAAGGATATCAGGATTTTGTCGGCAAAATTGAAACCAATACTTGGAGATATGCGTTTTTCAGGATGCTATTCCCGTCGGTACTGCAAGGCGATGGCATCGTGAAATCTATCTCCCTGCAACTCAACCGAATACGCAAAGTAATCCACCATTTCGACGCTGTTGCCATAATACGCGGCGGCGGCGGCGAAGTAGGATTAGCGTCTTACAACAACTACGAACTCGCAAAAGAGATAGCCCTCTTCCCTCTGCCCGTTCTGACCGGTATCGGACATATTACCAACGAAACGGTTACCGAAATGGTGGCGTGGAAAAACCTCATCACACCGACCGATTTGGCTGATTTCTTCTTACAGTCGTTTCACAATTGCGCCGTACCCGTCGAAAAAGCGCAACAAAGAATATCTGACATGAGCGCGAGGATGTTACGCAATGAAAAGCAACGCCTGACGTCGCTTTCGCAACTGTTTCGCTCTGCCGTTACTATTATGGTAAAGCATAACGCCAACAATATAACGCTGATTTTGAGCAGAATAACTAACGGACTGAAACGCTCTTCCGCCGATAAATCAAACCGCTTAATCATGCTTCGCAACATGCTATCGGAATCGTGCCGACGATTTGTCCGCGACAAAAACATGCAACTCGACACTGTTGAAACGACAGTCAAACATCTCAACCCGCGCGAAGTGATGAAGCGCGGTTACAGCATGACCGTCTTTAACGGTATGGCAGTAAAAAACGCTTCGACGCTAAAAACGGGAGATATGCTGAAAACCGTTTTGTTTGAAGGCGAAATAGAAAGTACTGTTAATCAATCATATCCCCAACAAAATTAATTAAAATATGAAGAAAAAAAAGAACAATCGTCGCCTGATGAACAGTGAACTGCTCAGCGAGGCAATTTTAGAGTATTTCAGGAAAGACCCGAAAGGAATTTACAACTATAAACAAGTCAGCAATGCGTTACAAATCGACAATCCTAACGACCGGCTGACAGTGCTGTCGGTACTCGAAACGCTGACCGAAGATGAACTTTTGGTAGAAGTAGAGCGCGGCAAATACCGTTTCAACAGTCTCGGTAATGTTTCTACCGGCGTATTTCAGCGTCGCAGTAACGGTAATAACGCCTTCATTCCCGACAACGGAGGCACCGTTATACGCATTGCAGAACGAAATTCGATGCACGCTATGGACGGCGACCGTGTTAAAATACAACTCTACGCCCGCCGTCGCCGCTCCGAACCCGAAGCCGAAGTTATTGAGATAATAGAATCGAAAAACAGCATGTTCGTCGGAACGCTTCAAATAAGCCACAACTACGCATTTCTCGTTACCGAAGACCGCACTCTCGCTAATGATATCTTTATTCCCGAAGATAAACTTAACGGAGGTAAAAACGGAGATATAGCCGTTGCAAGAATAGTTGAATGGCCTGAAAAAGCCAAAAATCCTATTGGCGAAATCGTTGATGTACTGGGTGTTACAGGCGACAACAACGCCGAAATGCACGCTATACTTGCCGATTTCGGACTGCCGTATAAATATCCTCTTGCGGTAGAACAGGCTGCCGAACATATTTCCGACTCTATTCCCGCTTCGGAATATCTTGAAAGAGAAGATTTTAGGGATATTGTTACATTTACTATCGACCCGCGTGACGCAAAAGATTTTGATGACGCGCTGTCCGTCAGGCATTTAGCAGAAAATATTTGGGAAATAGGAGTGCATATAGCCGACGTAACTTATTATGTAAAGCCAAAAGATATGATTGATGATGAGGCATTTAACAGAGCCACGTCGGTATATCTCGTTGACCGCACAATACCGATGTTGCCCGAAAGGTTGTCTAACGGTCTCTGTTCGCTGCGTCAGGATGAAGAAAAACTCTGTTTTTCAGTCATTTTCAACATCAATGATAACGCGGAGATACTTTCTTCACGCATCCTACGCACCGTTATTCGCAGTAACCGCCGTTTTACATACGAAGAAGCGCAGGCAATCATCGAAACCGGCGCAGGCGACTTTTGCGACGAAGTGCTGACGCTCAACCGTTTGGCGCTCATCTTACGCGACAGGCGTTTTAAGGCAGGAGCCGTCGATTTCGACCGCTTTGAAGTTAAGTTCGACATCGACGAAAAAGGACATCCCGTCAACGTTTATTTCAAAGAATCGAAAGAATCAAATCATCTTGTAGAAGAATTTATGCTGCTCGCCAACCGCGCCGTAGCGGAGGCAATCGGCAAGACACCGCACGGCAAAACGAAGAAAACTTTCGTTTATCGTATTCACGAACAGCCGTCGGCCGACAAGATGCTCAACTTTTCACAGTTTATCAGCAAGTTCGGCTATAAGATGAAAACGACCGGCAGCAAATCAAGTATCACAAAGAATATCAACAAAATACTTGAACAGTCGAAAGGCAAGCCCGAACAAAATCTCATTGAGACGCTGGCGATCCGTTCAATGCAAAAAGCGAAGTATTCAACCCACAACATCGGTCATTACGGTCTGGCATTTCCGTACTACACCCATTTCACATCGCCTATCCGCCGCTATCCCGACATGATTGTTCACCGGCTGTTGGAGCAATATCTCAAAGGAGGCAAAAGCGTCAACGCCGAGCATTACGAGGATATGTGCAAACATTGTTCGTCAATGGAGCAGTTAGCCGCCAACGCCGAACACGCCTCTATCAAATATAAACAGGTAGAATTTATGAAAGACCGTATCGGACAAGTTTTTGACGGCGTTATTTCCGGCGTTACCGAGTGGGGACTTTACGTCGAAATCAACGACAACAAATGCGAAGGCATGATACCGATGCGCGCCCTTGACGACGATTACTACGAGTTTGACGAAAAAAACTACTGTCTGCGCGGCCGACAACACCGTCATACTTACCGTCTCGGCGACAATATCCGCATCCGCGTAACACAAGCCAACCTTCAACGCAAACAGTTGGATTATGAGCCGGTAGAATACAGGAGGAATATTGATGATTAGGATAAGTCTGATTTTCACCTGTTTAATGATTGTTTTTTGCGCTGTTTCGGCACAAAATATCGAACTGCGCGGGCGTGTTACGGAACGCTCGTCGGGAGAGCCGCTGCCGTCGGCAGTCGTCAAAATCAACAGTCCCGCACTTTCAACCGTTACCGACAATCAAGGTTATTATACCCTTAAATTGAAGCAATCGGGCGTTTATCAGGTCTCGGCGTCGTATATCGGTTACGCGGAAAAAACGGTAAAAGTAGAAATAAAACAAAGTCAAACGCTTGATTTTAAGTTGGAGAATAATGTGCAGTTAGACGAAGTAGTTATAACATCAACCGCTCCCGACGAAAAAGTTAAATCCATCACTATGGGTGTGGAGCGGCTTTCGGCGCTCGAAATCAAACAGATGCCCGCACTGATGGGCGAGGTTGATTTGCTCAAAGCCATTCAGTTGCTACCGGGAGTGCAGGCTACTTCGGAAGGCGGTTCGGGTTTCAGCGTGCGCGGCGGCTCGCCCGACCAGAATCTTATCCTCATCGACAATACTACCGTTTATAACGCTTCTCATCTGATGGGCTTCTTCTCGGTTTTTAACAACGACGTTTTGAGCGGTTTAGACCTCTACAAGGGCGATTTTCCCGTTCGCTACGGCGGGCGTCTGTCGTCGCTGCTCGACGTTAGAACGAAAGACAGTCAGCCGGAAAAAACATCTGCCGTAGGCGGTATAGGGCTGATTTCAAGCCGTTTGACGATGGAAGGCCCGATAGGAGAAAAGACTTCATGGCTTGTCGGAGGGCGCAGAAGTTATGCCGACTTGTTTTTGAAACTTTCTTCCAACGAATCTCTGCGTAATTCGGCAGTCTATTTCTACGACATGAACGGCAAGATGACGCACCGGTTTTCAAACCGCGACATAATTGATTTCAACGGCTATTACGGTTTAGACAACTTCAATTCCGAGATAGGTGTTTTCAGATACGGCAATGCGGCGGCGTCGATGACGTGGAAACATACTTACAAAGACAATCTGCTGTCGCGTATCAGTCTGAATTACAGCCGTTACGACTACAGTCTCGAATCGGCTCTCGAAGGTATGGAAGCAACTTGGAAATCAAGTATCACCGATTATCAGTTTCGTGCCGATATGACGCATCAAATAAGCGATTTATGGAACCTGACCTACGGCGCTACGTCGATGTTTCACGTTTTTGAGCCGGGTCATGCTTTGATGCCGGAAGTCGTTGATTACAAAATAGCAAACACAGGCTCGTTTGAACACGGGCTGTATCTGTCTAACGAACAGAAGTTTAGTGATGTTTTCAGCGTCAAATACGGCGTCAGAATGTCGATGTTTCAAAACATCGGCAAGGCAACGGTTTATACGTATCAAAACGGGACGCCCGTCGATTCGGTTACTCATGCCGCAGGCAAAATCTATAACACATACGTCGCTCTTGAACCGCGTGCCGGTTTCGTGTGGCGTTTAGGCGAAAGTTCCTCAATAAAAGGCAATTACGTCCATAACGTACAGTTTATGCAGTTGGCAAACAATTCCGCATCGGGAACGCCGCTTGACCTCTGGTTTCCTGCAAGTCCGAATATCAAACCCCAGACAGTAGATATGTTTTCGGTCGGCTATTTCCGTAATTTTCAGGATAATATGTACGAAACATCTTTCGAGACTTATTACAAAAACAATCGTAACCTGATAGATTTTGCCGAACATGCCAATCTGATGCTCAACAAATATCTCGAAGGTGAGGTCAGGATGGGCAACGGGCGCGCTTACGGGGCGGAATTGATGGTGCGCAAAACCAAAGGCACCCTTAACGGTTTCGTCAATTATACCCTTTCGCGCTCCGAACGCACCGTGCCGGATGTTAATAACGGTAAAACATATCTCTCGCCTTTCGACAAAACGCACTCTATCAATGCAGTAGCTAATTACGAACTGTCGAAAAGGATTACTCTTTCGGCGATATGGGTATATGCTACCGGCAATCCAACGACTTATCCGTCAGGCCGTTTCGAGATCGAAGGCAACTATTATCCGCTATACTCCGGTAGAAATGAGTTTCGACGACCCGATTATCACCGTTTAGACTTGTCGTTTACCTACATTCCACGCCTCAATCCGTCGCGTAAATGGAGCGGAGAGTGGAATCTGTCGTTATATAACGTTTATAATAAGAAGAATCCGTGGATGATAACACTCAGCGAAGATCACGACACAGGATTGCCTTACTCCGAAATGATTTATCTCTTCGGAATTGTGCCGTCTATAAGTTATAACTTTAAATTTTAAGTGATTATGAAATATTTTTTCCCTGTAATACTGTTTTTATTAAGCCTCTTTTCCTGCACCGAGCGTATTGATATTCCGACGCGGGACGCTCCGCCGATTCCGGTTGTATATGGCTGTTTGACAGACGCTTACGGACGACAGGCTATTCGTCTCACATCGTCGTCGCCTTATTTTGAAAAGGCCGTAAACAAAGACATAACGAACGCAAGCGTTGTTGTGCGCTCGTCGGTCAAAGAATATCGTTTTGAGTATGGCGAAAACGGGTATTATATCAGTACCGAAAACTTTGCGTGCGTTGCCGGAGAGACTTACAAACTCGAAATAAAAGTTGATTTTGACCGCGACGGAACGCCCGAAACATATCAGGCACAGACAGTTACACCTCTTGCCGTGTCTCTCGATTCCATTTCTTTATCACCCCAAAATCTGATGGGCTTTGGGCATTATGGTCTCCGCATTAATATGCAAGACCCGCCCGAAATCGAGAATTACTATCTCTTCCGTTATTATCTCCGAGATACGATAACAAATGATGATTTGACGCAGTATATCTTGTCGGAAGACCGGATGTTTAACGGTGTTTACCTGAAAAATATCAACATTAATTTTTTTGAGGACGGCACCGATGAAAACGTGCTGAAAATGATTGAAGAAAGCAAAAATTCCGATTATCTCTACTATCAACGGTTAGATAATCTGCTCTATCCGGGCGATACCGTGCGTTTGGAGATTATGAATATCGAGAAAGATTATTTTCGGTTTATTAACGACTGCCGCAGCGAAAAGCGCGGCGAGAACCCTCTCTTCGGCGGGCCGCCGTCAAACATCATCACAAATATTTCAAACGGCGCCGCAGGATTTTTTACTTCTCATTGCATCCGCACAAAATCAACAGCCGTGCCGGAAAAAGAGTGAAATACGTTTTAGTCAAGCATAAAAATATGGAAAAGTCAGAAATAAAAAGTCAGTTGGAACAATTGCTCAATGCTAAATTGGAAAATGAAGTTGTTGAATTTAAGAAAGCCGAAAATACTTTCGATTTCAATGATTTAGGAAAATATTTTTCTGCATTGAGCAACGAGGCGAATTTGCAAGGTATTGAATATTCATGGCTTGTTTTTGGAGTTTTTGAAAACAAAAAGGAACACAAACTTGAAATTACAGGAACTAATTTTCGTAACGATACCGCAAAACTTCAATCGCTTAAAAAAGAAATCGCCGATAAAACAACAAATCGCATTACTTTTCGCGAAATTTATGAGGTTGAGTATAAGGGAAATAGAGTTATTATGTTTCAAATTCCCTCTGCTCCTCAAAATATTCCGGTTGCCTTTGACGGACATTATTATGGTCGTGACGGCGAGAGTTTGGTATCACTAAATATAGAAGAGATTGAAAGAATACGAAATCAATCAAATGTTTACGATTGGTCAAAAGAAATTATTCGCGATGCTACGATCCACGATTTAGATGAACAAGCGATAGCAAAAGCGCGCAGAGAATTTGCAAAACGCAACCCCAAATATGTCAATGAGATTGACAGTTGGAATACTGAAAAGTTTCTGAATAAGTCAAAACTGACGATTAACGGAAAAATTACTCGAACTTGTTTTATCTTGCTGGGAAAAGAAGAACAGGAACATTATTTGGACTCGGCGGTGAAAATTCGTTGGAATCTAAAAACACTCAACAATCAGGATAAAGATTTTGAAATTTTTTCTATCCCTCTTATTCTTGCGGTAGATGAAGTATTTAAGAAAATTCGCAACTTGAAATATCGTTATTTGCAGGAAGGAACACTTTTTCCGGATGAAGTGCTACGCTACGAACCGTATTCTATTCGCGAATCGTTGAACAATGCCATTGCTCATCAAGATTACAGTAAAAAAGCAAGAATAAATGTAGTTGAATTTGAAGACGACCATTTGGTTTTCAGCAATTATGGCACATTCTTACCCGGCTCTGTTGAAAGAGTAGTTTTAAAAGATGCTCCCGAAGAGTATTATCGGAACTTATTTTTGGTTGAAGCAATGCGTAATTTGGATATGATTGAAACACAGGGCGGCGGTATCAGAAAGATATTCAATTATCAGCGACAACGTTTTTTCCCTATGCCTGATTACGATTTTAGCGATGGCAAGGTTAAAGCAACTCTTATCGGAAAAGTGATAAATGAGGATTTTGCCCGCATACTTGCTCAAAATTTAAATCTATCGTTAGAAGATATTGTATTATTGGACAAAGTTCAAAAACAACAAAAAGTTACGGAAAAGGAAAGAAAATATTTAAGAAAGTGCGACTATATTGAGGGGCGAAAAGGAAAAATTTATTTGTCATATCGTGTTGTTAAGCCGACAAATGATGAAGATTTAATGGCTCAATATGTTGAAAATAAAAGTTTTGACGACAAGCATTTCAAATCTATGATTTTAGAATATATCAGAAAGCAAGGGAAAGCAAGTCGTAAAGGTATTGATAATCTTATTCTTCCAAAGTTATCGGCCGTGCTGTCGGTAGAACAAAAGAAGAATAAAGTTAGAAATTTTTTATCTGCATTGAGGCTGAGTGGAGAAATAAAATGTACTGAATATGGTCGTTGGGAGTTAAATGAGTTTAAACGAGTTTTAAACGAGTTTTAAACGAGTTTTTAAACGAGTTTTTGCCTCAACAATATGATTATAAATATATTACGTAATTCAAAATTAAAAACTTATGAACAATTTTTTATTAATGTCATTATCTACTTTATTATCAGTCGTAGCCTGCAAAACGGAAACGGCAGAAGAAGCTTTTAAGGCTTGTGAGGCGGCGGAAAAAGCCTACAACGACGCAAGCGAAAAAGACGCCGACAAACTGTTTGAAGATGCTAAAACTGCTTTTGCGCAGTTTTTTGCCGCTCATATCAACACGCCTTTTGCACAGAAGATTTTTGCAGAAACACGCTGGGTCAGACGGCTTAATCAAAATCAGCTGGAAACGGTTATCGGCAATGTTAAAGACGAAACTTTCAAACAATCAGCCGATTACCTCAATGCCGCCGATCGCGTCAAATACATGAAAGCATCGGCTGTGGGCAATCCGTTTGTCAACATCGTCTCGCGAGACACTACCGGCGTCGAAGTGCAACTGTCGGACATTGTCGGCAAGGGGAAATACATTCTGATAGATTTCTGGGCGTCGTGGTGTCCCGACTGCCGGAAGGAAATGCCCTCGCTGATAACGCTTTACGACAAGTTTAAGGGTGATAAATTCGACATCGTCGGTTACTCGCTCGACCGCAAAGCAGAGGTGTGGAAGAAAGGCATCAACGACTTGCTGATACCTTGGCCGCAGATGTCCGACCTCGAATACTGGACGTCGGAAGGCGCCAAACGCTACGCCGTACAGTGGATACCGATGACGGTACTCATCTCACCGGACGGCAAAATCATTGCGAGAGGGCTGTCTGTCGGCGAATTGGAAGAAAAATTGAAAGGGCTGTTACAATGAAACTTAAAATATCGCTGCTCGGCTGGGTAGCAATAGCTATCGCAGGCGGAATACTGTGCGGACAGTTCTTGCCGACGGCTATGGCGCGTATTTTCGTAACGTTCAACTCGCTGTTCGGCAATTTCCTGTCGTTCGTTATTCCGCTGATTATATTAGGATTAGTGGCGCCCGCTATCGGAGAACTCGGCAAAGGAGCCGGTAAGATGCTCGTAGTAACGGTTTTGATAGCCTACGGCTCGACACTCTTTTCGGGCTTTTTAACGTTTTTCAGCGGTTCGGCCGTCTTTCCGCATATCATTTCCCAAAACAGCGAACTTGCGGCGTTCGAAAACCCCGAACATTTCATGCTCAAACCGTTTTTTACCGTCGGAATGCCGCCGCTGATGGATATAATGACTTCATTATTAATGGCTTTTGTAGTCGGACTCGGCATGACCGTCATTAAAGGCATAACGCTGCAATCGTGCCTCAAAGACTTTCGCGATATCATCAACCGTCTCATCAAATCGGTGATTATTCCGCTTCTACCGCTTCATATTTTTGGTATCTTCCTGAATATCACCGTCAGCGGGCAAGTAGCGACTATTATCCTGATGTTTATCAAGGTAATAGCATTTATTTTCATCCTTCATATATTATTATTGCTGATACAATATTCGACGGCGGGCATTATAGCGCGAAAAAATCCGTTTCGTATGCTTAAAAACATGCTTCCGGCGTACATGACGGCGCTCGGCACACAATCGTCGGCGGCAACAATTCCGGTTACGCTCAATCAAGTGTTGAAGAATGGTGTCCGCGAAAACATCGCCGTCTTCACTGTTCCGCTCTGCGCTACAATACATCTGGCGGGCAGCACGATGAAGATTGTAGCCTGTGCTATGGCTATCATGCTCATGGCGGGCGAGGCGGTAACGCTTGCCGATTACAGCGGTTTCATCATGATGCTCGGTATAGTGATGGTAGCGGCACCGGGCGTTCCGGGCGGAGCTATAATGGCGGCGCTCGGCATTATCGGCACAATGTTGAGTTTCAATGAAACGCTTCAAGCTCTGATGATTGCGCTCTACATAGCGATGGACAGTTTCGGCACCGCCTGCAATGTTACCGGCGACGGAGCTATTACGGTAGTAGTGGACAAAATATTTAAAAATAAAACACAATGAAAAAAGTAATTTCAACAACACAGGCTCCCGCTGCTATAGGGCCTTACAGTCAGGCTGTTAACGTCGGCAATTTGCTGTTTGTATCGGGGCAGTTAGGCATTAATCCTGCTACGGGCGAGTTTGTGCAAGGCGGCGTGCGCGAAGAGGCACAGCAAGCATTCAACAACATTAACGCTATCCTGAATGAGGCCGGATTTGCTATGTCGGATATAGTCAAAGCAACGGTTTTTCTTTCGGATATGGCTGATTTTGCGGCAGTTAACGAGATTTATGCTACGCAGTTCGACGGCTCTTTTCCGGCGCGGTCGGCAATAGCCGTCAAGTCGCTACCAAAAAACGGATTGGTAGAGATAGAAGTCATTGCGGCGCTGTCCGGAATGTCTTAAAAACTCCAATTTAGGGCGTGTCAATAAATAAACCTAACAATTTGCTTGTATGGTATAATTCCAGTCGCCGTGGAAGCTATTTTCAGTGATATTGCATTTTTTCAGTTCTTTGTCGCTGATTTTTATGCCGGTAATATACTCCTTGCTGTCGGGAACCGATTTTACTTTAAGTCCGTTTTTAGTGGTTGTACTGCCGATTAAGCCTGAAATTACAGACAGGCTCTCTAACGGTTTTCCGCGCCAGTTGATTGATATATAAGAAAATAAACGATGCTCGATTTTGTTCCACTTACTTGTTCCGGGAGGAAAATGACTTACGTGGATTTTCAGCCCCGTTTCATTGGCAAACTCCTGCAACTGCACTTTCCAGAGACGGGTTCTACTGCCGTTACTACCGCCTCCATCGGCTGTAATATACAGATTTTCAGCATTTTTATATAACTTTTCACCTTCTTCATTCCACCACCGGCGTATCTGCAATGTCAATGTCGCGTTCCTGCTG